>NZ_JBVJJA010000009.1:0-69383 GCF_055586005.1 Micromonospora sp. NPDC051924 | reverse complement strand
CGCCCGCAACAGCCTCGCCTCCGCCTACCAATCGGCGGGGCGGGTGGGCGAGGCGATCAGCCTGTTCGAGAGGGTCCACGCCGACTTCGTGCGGGTGCTCGGCGACGATCATCCGAACACCCTGACCGTCCGCCACAACCTCGCCTCCGCCTACCAATCGACGATGCGGGTAAGCGAGGCGATAATCCTATTCGGGCAGGTCCTCGCCGGGCGGGAGCGGCTACTAGGCGAGGACCATCCGAGCACCCTAGGCTCCCGCTACAGCCTCGCTGGCGCCTACGAGTCGGCGGGGCGCGTGAGCGAGGCGATCACTCTGTTCGAGCAGGTCCTCGCTGACTCCATACGGCTGATCGGCGAGGACCATCCCAGCACCTTGGTCGCCCGCCAGAGCGTCGCCGGTGCCTACCGATCGGCGGGGCGGGTGGGCGAGGCGATCACTCTGTTCGAGCAGGTCCTCGCCGACTTCATTCGGCTGCTCGGCGAGGATCATCCGCGAACTGCACTCGCCGCGGCAAACCTTCAAACCGCACGCGAAGCGACCTGAATACGTGGGATTACAGCCAGCCGTGTGCAGGTAATTCCAGGCTCGCCGACAACATGCTCATCTGGCCGCTGGTCGCGTGGTCGTGCCGACATCAGTGCGTCAGACGGGCTCAGACGGCGGCAGGTGCGGCTACGGTGCTCCTCAGCGGAAGCCGTCGCTCCGGAACAGGGTGGAGCCGGGCTCCCGCTGCGGCAGCGGGGTCGGCGCCTCGTAGACCGGCGCGGACGCCAGGAACGGGACGTAGCGCCGGAGGAAGTCGTCGACGCCAGGGATCGCGAGGACGCGGGTCACCGCGGCCGCCACGGCGAGGGCCTGGGCGACGAGCGGCACGGCGTCGACGCCGGCGACGGCGGCGATCGTCGGCAGCAGCGACAGCAGCGCGACGATGGCCGCGAAGATGGTCCGCGCGGTGGCCCGCCACGGGTGGCGGGTCTGCGTGGTCGGAGCCACGGGGTCGGTCATGGGGTCCCTCCTCGGGAGTTGGTCACACACAGAGGCGGAGCAGCGGCACGCACGCCAGCGCCGGGCTGGGCTGCGGCGCGGGTGCCGGCGGGCCGGATGGCCCGCTGGGGCCGGACGGTCCCGCCGGACCGGCCGGGCCGGGGGCGGGTCGCGGCCGGGGCGAACTCGAGGGAGCCGCCCGGCCGGTCGGCCGGGGCCCGCCCCGGTCCGCCGGCGATGGGGCGGGCGATGGGCGCGGGTCGGGGGCGGTGCAGCGGTAGCGGCGGCGCAGGTCCTGCACCGGCTCGTCGCGCGGGGTCAGCCGGTCCAGGGCCACGCACAGGTCGCGGCGGGTCTGCTCCAGCCGGGCGTCCCGCGCCGCCTGGTCGGCGGAGGCCTGCGCCCGCCGCTGCGCCAGGTCCTGCTCCAGCGCCTCGACCCGCCGGTCCATCGCCGAGTCCGCCAGGTTGTAGGCGATGGCGGTGGCGGCCGCCGAGCACAGCAGCGGCAGCAGCGCGTACAGGGCCAGCAGCCTGGCCAGCCGGCGCCGGTCCCTGCCGACGACCCGCTCGGCGGTCACCCGCGCCAGGCGGCGGGTGTCAGCGTCGTGGCTGCTCACCGGGCGACCTCCAGTCGAGCTGGTCGGGGTCGAGGCCGGCGGAGAAGACGCCGAGCCGCAGCCGGGCGTACATGTCCTGGTAGCGGGTGAGCTCCTGTTCGAGGAACTGCACCCGCTGCTCCAGGTACTGCAACCGCTCGTCGACCCGTTTGTCGAAGTTGGCTTCCCGCTGCACGTCGGCGGTGCGGCGTGTGCCGAGCAGCGCCAGCAGCGCGGTGATGATCGTCGCCAGGACGGCGAGGACGCCCATCGTCACGCTGATGCCGGAGACGTCCCCGACGGAGGCCCTGACGATCTGCCCGGCCAGCCACACCTACCTGCCCCCTCAGCGCAGCAGTGAACGGGTCAGCGGACTGGGTTGTGGTACGCGGCGTCCCAGGTGTTCTTGCCGATCAGGCCGTCCTGGCGCAGGCCCTGGTCGTCCTGGAAGGCGATCGCCAGCGCGCGGTACTCGGGGCCGTAGATGCCGTCGTTGCCGGCGCCGCCGAGCCAGGTCTTGCCCTTGCCGATCGACCAGCCTCGGCGGCCGAGCTGGGTGGCCCACTGCTGGAGCCAGGAGCGGTCGGGGTGGCTGCGGAAGTAGCGCTCGTGGAGGCCGGACACCGAGTAGTCGGGGCCGGACGACGGGCCGAAGTACCAGCCGGCGGGCAGGGGGAAGGTGATCGGCGTGCCCGGCGCGGGCTTGCCGGCGGCCGGCGGCTTGGACGGCGCGGGCGTCGATCCGCCGACGATGGGCAGGCCGGCGTGCAGCCAGGCGTAGATCTCGTCGCCGGGGCACTCGGTGGACCCGCGGTCGCGGTGGCCGAGGAGCGTGAGCCGCTTGCCCTTGCGGTCGTTGGCCTCCTCGTAGAGCCACTTGAAGGCGCGGCGGGCGGCGTCGGAGACGTCCCGGCGGCCGGCCTGGTCCTTGCCGATGATGCAGACGCCGATGTTCTCGGTGTTGTGGCCGGCGCAGTGCGCGCCGAGCGTCGTCCACCCGCGGCCCTCGTAGAGCAGGCCGGTGACGCTGTTGATGAGGAAGTTGTAGCCGATGTCCGACCAGCCCTTGACCCGCATGTGGTAGTCCTGGATCTGGCGGGGGGTCTGCGTCGCGCTCGCGGCGGAGTAGTGGCCCATGAACCCGGTCCGCTTGGACCAGGGCACGGTGGAGCGTGACTCCGGGGCGCGGGCGCCCCATTCGGCGCGGCTGATGATGTCCACTGTGTGTCCTCCCGGCAGCGTGGATCGATCTGTCGGGGGACAGCGGCTCTACGGTAGCGGGCCGGGGTGACTGGTGCGGGGCCGAAAGCAGGCCCGCCGGCCGCCGCTGCGCGGACAGCGGCGACCGGCGGGGGTCGTGCGGAGGCCGGCCACGACGCTGGGGCCGGCCTCCGGGTCAGCGGGCGTGCCCGGGCAGCGCGAACTCGCCCTCGGCGGCACCGCCGTTGAAGGCGTCCCACTCGCCTGCGTCGAAGGTCAGCACCGGCCCGTCCGGGGTCCGGCTGTTGCGGACCTCGACGTTGCCGCCGCCGACGAACCGGACCTCGACGCAGTTGTCGCAGTTCGGGCCGCTCTTGGTGCTCTTGAACCACTGGCCGATCGGGCGGGCCTGCTTGCCCATGGTGGTGCTCCTTTCGTCGCCGGCCGCTCCCGTCGCGGCCGGGCCGGTCTACGTGCGCCAGGTGAAGCGCAGGTCGTCGGGGGTGTTGGCGCGGACGACGACCTTGACGAGCAGCTGCTCCAGCACCGACTTGCGGAAGGGCGGGGCGATCGCCGAGACGGTGGCGCGGCGCTCGGCGGCGGTCCAGGTGACCGCCTCGACGGCCTCGGCGGAGAAGGGGACCTTGCGGCAGCCGAGGGGGCACTTGTAGGTGCGCTCGCCGCCGTGCGGGTGCGGGTGCATCGGCACGTCGCACGGGCCGCACCACAGCAGGGTGCGCAGCAGGTACGGGTCAGTGCTGGCGGTCATGGGCGGCGGGTTCCAGGCGGCGGCCCGGCCGTAGAGGGCGCCGCCGGAGACGAGGCGGGAGCTGGTGGCGTTCACGGCCGCCCCCCGTTGCCGCGCCACCGCTGCGCCGGGGTGAGCACCGTGGTGGAGAGGATGAGGGTCGGCCCGTTCCAGGACGGCGCGGCCGGAGGTGGGGGACCGGCCGCCGCTGGGGGACCCGGCGGCCGGTCGTCTGGGGTGGTGCGGCTGCGGCCCCACCGCAGCCAGCGGTGGCGGCCGGGGCGGGTCACAGTGCCCACCCGTAGGCGTCGACCGGGACCTGCTCCGCCCAGCTCGCGGCGCTGCACGGCCACGGGTTGTGGCACCACTCGCAGGCGCGGTCGTTGACGGCGAGGAACGGCCAGGACCGGCGGAGCTGGAGGGCCGAGCCGTCGGGCTCGTGGACGGCGAGCATGTGGCCGGCGACGGTCAGCCGCTCGCCGGGGGTGAGGACGACGTAGCCGTAGCCGGGGATGACCTCGCCGGGCGGTGGCGGCGGCACGTCGACCAGCCGCGGCGGCGGCGAGGGCGCGTCCCACGTGGAGACGGCCGGGAGTGGTGCGCGTAGACCGGTTGTGACCATGAGACGCCCCCTGGGGTGGTGCTCTCTCGCGGATGGTCTTGGCACGGTGCTGAGTTGGCAACGTGCCGGCTGGCACGGTGCCAGCATGGCACGGAGCCGGTCTATGTCACAAGGGGAACGCGAGGATTGACAGCGCGTGTCTGTCGGGGGTGGACGCGCGAAGGACCGGCACCTTGCGGCGCCGGCCCTCCGAGATGGACGTGTCAGGCGAGGTCGAACTGGCCCGCCTTCGCCCCGGCGATGAACGCGGTCCAGCTCGCGCCGTCGAAGGCGAGGGCGGGGCCGCTGCGGTCCTTGCTGTCGCGGACCCGGGCGGCGGAGCCGTCAACGGCGTCGGACACCTCGACGCAGTTCTGGCCGCCGTCGGACCGGCGTGACTTCCGCCAGGGATGGAACTGTGCTTCGGACATGGGTGGCTCCTCGGGTCAGGCTTCGGCAGCCAGGGCGTCGGCCGCCTTCTGGATGAGGTCCGCGCTCTCCTCTTGGGACAGCGCGGCGTCGCGCAGCTGGTCGAACATCTGCGCGTACCGCTGCGCCTCCCGGGCTTCGGTGACCAGCAGGTCGGCCGTCACGGTGTCGACGGCGACGAGCGTCAGGTCCTCGGCGTCCGGGTAGGCGTACAGGGAGAACGGGGAGCGGGGGACGTACCCGCGGCCGAGCCGGGCGTCAACCGGCAGGACGCGGACGCTGATGTTCTCCCTGGTCGTGGCCAGAGTGAGCAGGTGGTGCAGTTGCTCCCGCATGACAGCGGGCGGCACGGGTAGCCGCTCGATGGCCTGCGGTTCCAGCACGACGTCGTACTCCGACCCGTCGGGGCCGGAAATCTGCTGCTGCCGGCGCAGCCTGCCGGCGACGGTGCCGCTGAGGTCGAACTCGGCGCCCTCGTCGAGTGCGACCTGGCCCCGGTGGCGGGCGTACGCCTCGGTCTGCACCAGGCCCGGCAGCATGGAGGTCTGGTACTCGCGGATGGAGCGGGCGCCGCACTCGATGTCGGCGGTGCGGGCCTGGCGGTCGCCCATGCCGGCGAACGCGGGCTGGGTCCACCACCCGCGGGCGAGGCCGTCGCGGGCGACCCGCTGGAGTGCGCGGTACCGCTCGTCGTCCTCGGGCAGGAGGGCGTCGAGGAGCCGCAGGATGGTGTCGAGCGGCCGGCGCTCGCCGTTCTCGACCTTGGACACGACGGTGCGGTCCAGGCCGGCGGCGCGGCCGAGTTCCGAGCCGGTCATCCCGGCCTGGTCGCGCAGCTTGCGCAGGGCGTTGCCGAGCCGAAGGCGTCGTGCGAGGGGGGAGATCACTGGGGTCTGCACCTCCGACGGTTGGCACGGTGCCCGTTTGGCACCCACCTGTGGCGAGGGTACGCGGACCCGTCGATGGGCGGTATGGCGTGGGCTTCCGGCGGTCGCGGTGTCGTCGTTACGCTGATTGGTGATCCGGCGCGGAACGGGTCGGGCTCGCTGGATGAGCGCCCTGCGAAGGGCTCCGGTTGCGTCACCGGAGCCCTTCGTCATGTCGGCAGCTCACTGGCGCACGGTTGTGCGGCCGCAGTGATGGATTGCGACCGCCGAAACTGGCCTACGCTTGGGGGCGTGGCGCTGGGGCGTGCGTACATCGAGATCATCGGCGACGTAAAGAAGTTCGCGCCGGACCTGAAACGCGGACTGAAGTCGGCGCTGAAGATCGGGGCGCTGAGCGGGATCGCCGCCAGCGCGACGGGCAGCCTGGTCAGCCTGGCCGGCGCGCTGGCGCAGGTCGGCGGGGCAGCGTTCGCCATCCCCGGCGTGGTGGCCGTGGGCGCGGCGGCGATGGGCGCGCTGCGGATCGCCACCGCCGGCCTCGGGGACGCGCTGTCGGCCGTCGCCGAGGGCGACGCGAAGGCGTTCGAGAAGGCGCTGGAGAACCTGTCGCCGCAGGCGCAGAAGCTGGCCCGCGAGTTCAAGGCGGTAGGCCCGGCGATCGAGGGCATCCGCACGGCGACGCAGGACGCGTTCGCCGCGCCGATGGTCGGGCAGATCCAGGCAACCGCCTCGGTGCTGGCGGGGCCGCTGCGCAGCGGCCTGGCCGGCGTCGCCGCCGAGTACGGCAACGCGGCCCGGCGGGCGCTGGAGTTCGCCCGGGAGGGCGCCACCGTGTCGGTGCTGCGCGGGGTGCTCATGTCCGCGCGGGAGGCGGTGGCGAACCTCGGCGTGGCGGTGGGGCCGGTCCTGACCGGGTTCCGCGACCTGGCCGTGGTGGCGCTCCCGGCGGTGAGTCAGCTGTCCACCGTGGCCGGCGGGCTGGGCGCAAAGTTCGGCGCGTGGCTGTCAGCGATGGCGCAGAGCGGCGCGGCCACCGCGGCGATCCAGACGGCGTTGGGCGTCCTGCGGCAGCTCGGGACGATCGCGGGGAACGTCGGCGCGATCCTCAGCTCGGTCTTCCAGGCGGCCAGCGCGTCGGCCGGCGGCGGGTTGCTCGGGACGCTGACCACGCTGACCGGCACGCTGCGGGAGTTCTTCGAGTCGGCCGAGGGTGGCGCGGCGCTGAGCGGCATCTTCCAGACGCTGGCCGCACTCGCGTCGGGCTTGAGGCCGGTCATCGGCGGGCTGCTCAGCGCCATCGGTCAGACGCTGGTGCCGGCGCTCATGCCGATCGCGCAGGCGCTGATCCCGGCGTTGCAGGCCCTCGTCCCGGCGCTGGTCCCGATCGGTCAGATGATCGCGTCGCTGGCCTTGGCGATCGCCCCGGTCCTGCCGGTCGTCGGCCAGCTCATCGGGATGCTGGTCGGGCCGCTGGCGCAGGCGCTGACCGCCTTGGGCCCGCTGCTCGGCCCGATCGTGTCCGCGCTCGGTCCGGTGCTGCTCCAGATCGGTCAGACGCTCACCGCGGTCCTCGGCCCGATCGCTGGGCTGCTCGCCGACCTGTTCACCCAGCTGGGCCCGCCGCTGGGCCAGATCGTCGCCGCCCTGGGCGCCGCACTCGCGCCGGTCCTCACGGCGGTCGGGCCGCTGATCGGGACGCTGGTGCAGGCGCTGATGCCGCTGATCCCGACGATCGTGTCGCTGCTGCCGCCGCTGGTCGACATCGTGGTGGCGTTGACGCCGCTGATCGAGCTGGTGGCGCAGCTCGCCGGCGTGGCGGTCGCGCTGGCGGCGCCGCTCATCAAGGTGGCGGCACTGCTGTTGCAGTTCCTCGCCGCGCAGGCCGTCGCCCCGCTGGTCGGGGCGATCGCCAGCGCGCTGACGTGGCTGCTGTCGCCGCTGACGGGCGTGGCCGAGTGGCTGGGCAAGGTCGCCGCCTGGCTGAACGGCATCGATTGGGCCGGCGTGGGGTCGGCGATCGGCGGGGCGTTCTCGTCGGCGTGGAACGCGGTGGTCGGGTTCTTCTCGTCGCTCGGGACGTGGTTCGCCGAGCTGCCGGGGAAGATCGGCTCGTTCCTGGCGAGCCTGCCGGGGATGCTGTGGAACCTGTTCACGTCGGCGCTGGGCATGGCTCTGCAGGCGGTCGGCGTCGGGATCGGCCTGCTGATCTTCTCGGTGACGCAGCTGCCCGGCATGATCCTGCGCGGCATCCAGGCGCTGCCGGGCCTGCTGGCCGGGTTCTTCACCCGGCTGTGGGCCAGCGCGAAGTCGCTGACCACGGCGGGCATCAACGCGGTGGTGTCGTTCGTGACGGCGCTGCCGGGCCGGGTCATGTCGGCGCTGTCGCGGCTGCCGGGGATCCTCGGCGGGGCCCTGACGTCGGCGTGGAGCGCGGCGAAGAGCGCGGCGACGCGCGGCGCGAGCTCCCTGGTGTCGTTCATCGGCAGCGTGCCGGGCCGGCTCGCCGGGCTGGCCGGCAAGTTCGTGTCGGCGGGCGCGCGGCTCATCAGCGGGTTCATGAACGGGCTGAAGAACGTCGGCGGGTTCATCGGGGACGTGGCCGGGTCGATCACGTCGGCGATCAAGGGGTTCATCAACCGGGTGATCGGCAAGATCAACTCGGGTATCGCGTCGATCGACGCCAAGCTCCCCGGGTCGCTGCCGCGCATCCCGATGCTGGCCAACGGCGCGATCCTGCGCCGGCCGACGCTGTTCGTCGGCGGTGAGGCCGGCGACGAGGTGGTCGTGCCGCTGACCCGGCCGCGCCGGGCGCGGGAGCTGGCCGAGCAGTCGGGGCTGATGCGACTGCTCGGCGGCGACGGCGGCGGGTCCGTGGTGTTCGGGCGCGACGCGATCCGCGTGACCTTCGAGGGTGTCCTGCCGACACGGCAGGAGGCGCTGGACACCGGCCGGGCGGTCGGCGAAGGCGTGTTGCAGACGCTGGCCCGCAGGGACGTGGCCACGACGGTGAGGACGATCTGAGTGGGCGAGTACAACCCTGACCTGCCGTACGTGCTGGGGATGCAGTGGGCGCCGCTGGTGGCCGACACGGTGCAGCTCGACACGGCCAGCGAGGTCGGCTACACGTTCCGGGCCCGAACGACCCACCCGGCCGGGGGCGGGCTGCGGCGGGTCCGGCTGCAACTGTCGAGCCCGCCGCCGGGCCTGCCGGACCGCAAGGAGCTGCTGGTCAACGTGTACCCGGCGGACCGGGTGGCCGGCACGGGGCCGGTGGGCAAGCTGGTCATCCCGTGCGCGTCGGGGACCGTGCTGGCCGGGGCAGCGCTGGCCGGTGGGGCGTCGACGGCGAACGACGCGGTGAGCAACCCGGCCGACCCGCAGCACGTCACCCTGACCGGCCCGAACGCGGCGGCCCGGTTCTGGTTCGGCAGGCCCCTCCCGCCGAAGATCAGCGATCGGCGGATCCTCGACGTGTCGGTGCTGTACGTGATCTCGGGCCCGTTCGCCGACCTGGCCCCGGCGGTGACCCTTGGCCTCGAGCGCCCGTCGGCCGGCGTCAACTGGATCATGGACGAGACGCTGAACGGGCCCGCCGAGCAGAACGCCGGCACGGCGATCGCCCGGTCCCGGCTGGGCGAGCTGAACCCGTGGTGGGACGCCGCGGCGGCACCGACGACGCAGCGGGGCCGGGCACCGTGGCGGTGGTCGCCGGGCAACGGCGCGACCGGGCTGACGTCCATGGGCGCGTCCGGCGGCACGAACATGAACGTCCGGCTCCAGGTCAGCGCGGCCGCCGCTGCGGGCGCGGTGTTCAAGGTGCACTACCTGGCGGTGGAGGTGACGTACGGGGTGGAGAACCGGGTCGCCGGCGGCGGCCTGGACATCTCGCAGGGGCCCGGCGGCATCATCCCGACGGGGTTCACCAGCGTGACCGGGTGGTTCTTCGACATCCCGTTGCTCGGCATCGCCACGGCCGACGTGCCGCTCACCGCCGGGCGGGAGTATGCGGTGACGGTCGGCCAGGCGTACGTGGGTCAGAAGTCGGTGGCGTCGCCCGTGCCGGTGAAGGTCGACCGTCTCGGGTCGGTCGAGCCGTTCCCCTCGCACCGCGGCGTGCTGCTGCGCAAGACGCTGCGCGCCGGGCAAACGCCGACGGTGGAGACGGTCCAGGAGATGCCGTCGATCCAGCTGAACACGGGCACGATTGCGCCCGGTTCCCCGGACGTCAGCGGCCACACCTACATGAGGCAGGTCGCCGGCAGCGTGTCGAGGGCGACCACCGGGTCGGACACCTTCCAGCACATCGTCGAGACGCAGGTGGGTGATTGGGTGTGGGCCCGCTTCTACGCCCGGCACCTGCCCGGCACAGGGGACGCCCTGGAGCTGACGCCGGTCGCGGTGGACCAACCGAGCACGCCGGTGGGCCCGCCGACCCGGATCACGGTGGAGGAGTTCGACGCGCTGCCGGAGATCGCCGACGGCTGGCGGGAGGTGACGGTCCGGCTGGCCGCGCCGTACCTGTCGGACGGGGTGGGCGACATTACGTGGTGGGCGTGGACGAGCAACGCGGACCCGCAGTCGCCGTGGCAGGTGCTGGGCGCGGACGCCGACCCGGCCGTCGACCAGTACAGCGGCGGCGGCGGCGGTATCGGAGGCGCCGCTGCGGCGACCTACGGCGACGACCAGCTGGTGTACGCCGCGTACGACGGGCAGCGGGACCAGGCTGCGGACCTGACGCTGATGTTCGCGCAGGAGATGGACGCCGTGCTGGGCCTCGACGTGCAGCCGGCCGTGCAGCCGCTGACCGTCGTCGACGAGCAGTGCGCCCGGCCGGCAAGCAAGATCCCGACCAGCATCCGCTACCACCAGGTGTCGTGGACGGCGATCAACTCGGGGGTGGTGGGCGGCTGGGGGCACTACGAGGTGCAGCGCCAGGACGACACGATGGCCGCCGCCGAGTGGGAGACGATCGCGAAGGTGGTCGAGCCGTCCGTGACGGCGGTCGACGACTACGAGGCCCGGGTGGGCGTCGAGTCGCGGTACCGGATCAGGATGATGCACCGCCTCGGCATCGCCGGGCCGTGGTCGGCCACCGTGGCGGCGACGATCGCCGCTCCAGGTGTGGACGGCCGCAACGTCGACACCGGGGTGCTGATCCTGACCAGCAACCACAACCCGGCCGGGAACCTGGCGTACGTCGAGAACTTCGACCGGTCGTCGGTGGAGGAGTTCACGTTTCCCGAGGCGGGCCAGGTCGAGCTGCAGGAGATGTTCGACCGGGACTACCGCACGGCGTTCCGGCCGCTGGAGCGCGGCGGCGTCGAGTTCACCCGGGCGGTGCTGGTGAACACGGCGGCGGTGCCGCCGGCCACGATGGACCGCGGCTTCCAGGACCTGCGGGACCTGGCGTGGGACTCGGTGCCGTACGTGTGCGTGCGCGACGAGCTGAGCAACCGGTGGCTGTCGACGCTGCTGGTGCCGTCGGCGTCGGTGAAGCGCCGCAAGGCGGGACAGCTCCAGCTGGCGCAGGTGCAGGTGGTGGAGGTGACGGCGACGCCGGCCCCGCTGGACGGCGGCCCGGCCGCGTGCGAGGGCCTGCGGCCGGAGGGCCAGGTGTCGTCGGTGAGGGCGAGCACGCCGGTTCCGGCGGCCGGCCTCGCCACGTTCGCGTTCGGGGACCTGTTCAACCGGAGCGTGTCGAACGGCCTGGGGAACGGCTGGACGATCATCGAGGGCGCGGCGGCGGACTTCTCGGTGGCCGCCGAGGCGGCGACGTTCAACCTGGCCGGCGGGGCTTCCCGCTCGGCGATCGTCGGCGCGGGCTGGGAGGACGTCGACGTCCGGGCGCGGTTCCGGTTCAGCGCGGTGGCGACGGGCCAGCCGATCAACGTGTACCTGATCGGCCGGGCCAGCCCCACGGGCAACAACCAGTACCGGGCGCGGCTGGCCGCGCAGACCGACGGCAAGCTCGGCGTGGCGATCGAGAAGATCGCCAACGGCGTGTTGGGGAACCCGACGGCGCTGGCGACGGTGAAGGACCGCTTCGGCAACAACCTGGCCTACCAGGCGGGCAGCTGGTACTGGATGCGGTTGCAGGTTCGTGACGGGGCGATCCGGGTGGCGGTGTGGCCGGACGGCGACGACATGGTGCGGTGGGAGCAGTCGGCGAAGGACACCTCTGTCGCCGGAGTCGGCCAGGTCGGTGTGCGGGGCATCATCACGGCGGGGAACACGAACGCGGCCCCGACGGTGAGCATCGGTGATCTGCAGGTGTCGCAGGCGGGGTTGAACGACCTGGACCTGCGGGTGGAGCTGCGGCCGACCGGCGACCAGTGGTCGGCGCAGCTGTCGCGCACCAACAACAACGGCGCGCTCGGCTGGAAGCTGACCGCCGACCAGGTGCAGACCTGCCTCAACCTGTGGGGCGGCGCCGGGTTCACCGGCTGCGAGGCCACCCGGAGGCTGGTGGTGACCCGGCAGCGGCGGTGGCTGCGGGTGACGTACCGCAACGACGAGGCCGGCTGGGCGAACGCGAAGCTCTGGTTCTCGGACGACGGGGTGGAGTGGATGTCGCCGAGCAACGTGACGGCCAACCCGGAGCCGCCGACGCTCGACCCGGGGCGGCTGGCGGTGGTGCTGACCGGCGACGTGACCGTGGCCCGGGTCGAGGTGCGGCAGGGCATCGACGGCCCGCTGCTCGCCAGCCCCGCCTTCGAGGTGCAGCCGGCCGGCACCACGGAGTTCGTCGACGCGCAGGGCAACGTGTGGGAGGTGGACGGCCGTGGCATCTGCGCCCCCGCCTGACCTGCTCGACCTGCCCGCGTGGCGCGGGCAGCGGTCGGCGTCGTTCCGGTTCGACCTGATCGACGGGCGGACCGGCGTGCGGCGGGGTGAGCTCACGCCGCTGCGGGACACCTCGCCGAGCCTGAGCCACGACGGCACGTCGACGATCCCGCGCCGGCTGTCCGGGGTGACCCTCGGCGTGGACGACGCGAAGCGGATCAACCAGCTGACCGACCGGATCGCGCCCCGCATGGTGCTGGGCGACGGCACCTCGTACCAGCTGGGCCGCTACCTGGTGTCGGACTCGTCGGACCTGGTGACCAGCGCCGGGTCGACGGCGCCGCTGACGCTGCTGGACGAGATGTTCGTGGTCGACCAGGAGCTGGACGTCGGCTTCGACGCGGGCAGGCAGCTCGTCGACCAGGCGGCGCAGCGGCTGGTGGAGGGGCTGCCGATCGGGCAGCTGGTGGTCGACGCGACGGAGTTCACGTCGGTGTCCGCCTGGTCGCCGGGCACGTCGCGGGCGAACGCGCTGCGGGACCTGGCCGCGCAGGGCGGGTACTTCATGCCGTGGTTCAACCACCGCGGCTGGCTGCGGATGCGGCGGGCCTTCGACCCGGCCGACCAGGCGGTGACGATCGACCTGGACGCCTCCCGCCGGGTGATCCGGGGGTCGATCTCGCGGGGGACGGACCTGCTGACCGCGCCGAACCGCTTCGTGGTGGTGTCCAACGACCCGGGCTCGGACGCGGAGCCGGTCGTCGGGGTGTACGACGTGCCGGCGTCGGCGCCGCACTCGATCGCCCAGCGCGGGTTCGTGCTGCCGAAGACGGTCGACGTGCAGGTGCGCTCGCAGGCTCAGGCGACGGTGTACGCGCGGACGCTGGGGCTCCAGCAGACGGTGTACGAGGTGGTGGAGCTGAGCACCCCGGTGGACCCGCGGCACGACGCGTACGAGGTGGTGCGCTGGGACGGGGTGCGGTGGTTGGAGGTGGCCTGGACGATGCCGCTGGCGCCAGGCGGGGAGATGCGGCACACGCTGCGGCGGGCGTACCCGGAGACGGAAGGCGGGGAGGCGTGAGCGGGGACGGGAAGGTGCCGGGCCTGGCAGTGCCGGTGAAGGCGCTCGCCGAGGCGGTGCTGGAGAAGGCGGTCCGGCTCGGGCTGACGTGGCGGCTGCGGCCGGCGACGGTGACGAGCGTCGCCAACGACGGGACGATCCGGGCGCTGCACGACGGCGACACCCAGGCGATCCGGGTGACGTCGATGATCGGCGCGGTTCCGGTGCGCGCCCGGGTGATGGTGATGAAGACACCGCCGGCCGGGAACCACATCGTCGGCCTGGTCGGCTCACCCGGGCCCGGCGCGCCGACCGGGCCGGTGCAGACGTTCACAGTCGACGGCCCGTTCGTGGTGCCGGCCGGCGCGCGGTGGATCCGGGCGTACGGGGTCGGCGGCGGTGGCGGCGGCGGCGGGGTGACCGGCGCGAGCGGCGGCAACGGCGCGGGCGGCGGCGGTGGCGCCGGCGGGTACTGCGAGAGCGTGTGGGCGGCAGGCGAGCTGCCGGCCCAGGTGGCCGTGACGGTCGGCGCGGCCGGCACGGCGGGCGCTGCGGGCGCGCAGGGCGGCGGTGGCGGGCTGACGAGCTTCGGCGGGCTGTGGACGGCCGGTGGAGGCAACGGCGGTGGAGGGGTGACGGCGAACGCGACGGACACCAGCGGCGGCCGGGGTTACGGCGGCACGGCGGCGGGCGGGAACGTGCGGAACTCGATCGGCGCGGGCGGCGGCCCGGGCCGGACCCTGGACAACCGGCACACGTTCGCGGCGTTCGGCGGGGATTCGCCGCTGGGGGCGGGCGGGCCCGCCCCGGTGTCGATCAACGGGAACGGGAACGACGCGGGCGGTCCGGGCGGCGGCGGTGGCGGCGCGATCGCGGGGGCGACGTCCCGGGTGGGCGGCAAGGGCGGCGGCGGCCTGTGCGTCGTGGAGGTCGTCTACTGACCGCCTGACCTGGCCTTGGAAACAGCGCAGCCCCGGACCGCGAAATCCGGGGCTGTGCTGCGTTCACGTGGAGACACCAGCATAGCGGCCGGTGCCAACGGCGAGCAAAGAGGCGCGCCGCCGTACATACAACATTGACGCCAGGCGGCCGGTCATATACAATGTCTTTGTACGTTTCGCCGTCTCTACGAGGAGGAATGGATGGGCAAGGCATTGGTCGTGGCCTGGGGCCACGAGTACGTGGACGAGGTGGTGGACACCCTCGGGCCGGACGTCGAAGTAGACGTCGTTGTCGGGAAGCCGACCGTCGCGCAGTGGCGTGGTGCGCCGCTCGTCGTGGTCGACGCCCGCGTGCAGACCCTCGCGGCCGGGTTGCCGGCGCACCCGCGGATGGTGGTCGTCGCCCCGGAGAAGCTGGACGGCGACCGGCTGGCCGCCGCCTACCGCGGCTGGGCGGCCGACTACCCGGACGCCCCGGTCTACCACCTGCCGCACGGCGCGGAGGCCGTCCGCCAGCTGGTCGCCGAGGCGGCCAAGGGGCAGGCGCCCGAGGTGCGCGTCGGCGTGGTCGGCGGCCACGGCGGTGCCGGCGCGACGACCCTCGCGGTGGCGCTGGGGCTCGTCGCGGTCGGCGAGGGGCGGCGTGCGCTGCTCGTCGACGCGACCGGGCGCGGCGGCGTGGACGACCGGCTCGGCACCCCGGCCGAGGGCCTGCGGGTGGTCGACGAGCCGTTCAAGCCGCTGCGGGCGGTCGACCGGTACGCGGCCGACGTGAAGGTGGTCGACCTGGACCGGGCGCTGGACTCCGGGCAGGTCGAGGTGGCCCGCCAGTGCGACCTGGTGCTGCTGGTCGCCAACGTGCAGCGCAACGCGACGTCGACCCGGTGGGTCGCCGCCAAGCTGTCCGAGCAGGGCGTGCGGTGGGCGCTGGTGCCGACGTGGATGCACGACAAGCCGGCGCAGGAGCTGGCCGGCGAGTTCCGCGTGCGGTTCCTGGACGAGGTGCCGCTGGAGCCGCCGTCGGTGTTCTCCGACGGGCGGGTGCACCTGCTCGACCGTTGCCCGCTGCTGGACCTGGCGCGTGACCTGCTGCGCGCCGCGCCGTACGCCGCTGCCCGGGTGGCGGCCTGACCGTCCCCGGCGGGTGCCGTACATTGACGTTGTACGGAACCCGGCCGTGGGAGGAGAGGAATAGTGAAGGTGAACCAGGCGAAGCTCAAGGCGGTCACGCGGCGCATCGCGGCCGACCTGATGAAGCCAGGCCCGGTGGAGCTGCCGTCGATGGTCGGGCTCAAGGAGCTGGTCCGCATGTTCGGCGTGAAGGACAACACGCCGTACCAGTGGCGGTCCAAGGGCCAGCTGCCCAAGGAGGACGGCGAGGTCAGCAACAACCCGCAGTGGAAGCTGGCCACGATCTACGAGTGGGCCGAGACGACCAACCGGAAGATCGTGTGGGACCCGTGGGACGTCCTGGAGGACGTCGAGGACGAGGCGGCGTAGGTATGAGCACGCCCGAACCCACTGCGACCGTACAGATCGGGTGTAGGGTGCCGGAAAACGTCTCGACCCCGCCAGGCGGTCAACCGGCGGGGTCGAAATGGACGTACCCGGAACGGAAAACGGGTCGCACGCGCATCGTACGCCAGTTCGGGCGACGGTGCGCTGGCGGCTTTGCACAGAGAGGCCGCCTGCATGGTGGACCGTTGGACGGTCGAGCGTGCGGTCAGGAGCGAGGAGTGCGATCTGGAGCCCCCTGGCCGGCATCTCGTCCTGACGTTGCTCACGTGGTCGGAGCCGACCACGGCGATGATTCCGGTGCGGTTCACGCCGAGCTTGACCGACCTGGAGCACGCGACCGGCATGGCCCGGTCGACGGTCGCGGCGTGGCTGAACCGGCTGGAGAAGAAGTGGGTGTGGCGCGACCGGCCGAGCGTGGCCGACGCGCGGCGCAAGAAGGCGAAGACGGTCTACCGCATGGGAGTGCCGCCGGAGCTGTTGCGGGTGCTCACCGAGAAGGGGGTAGTTGGTCCGCGTGCCGGACCAGCCGCGCCCGAATCGCCCAGGTCTGGTAGTCCGGTGGACGGACCAGACAAGGGCGCTTCTAGTCCGGGTCGCGGACTAGAACTAGTCCGTCAGGCGGACCGAGTTAGTCCGCCACGCGTACGGAAGACATACAGGGAACAAGAACCGGTTGGGGTCCGCGCCGCGAGCGGTGTCGACCACCGGTACGTCGAGGGGCCGAATGGGTCCTGTGCCTATCCCGGGTGCAGGAAGTCGGCTCCGCTGCACGGGCCCGCGCTGCGGGCCGTGCACGAGGAGGGAAGGAGAGTGATGGGGGAGTGAGGGTGTACCTCGCGCCGGTCGACGTCGCGCAGTGCGCGACGTGCAGCGGCGAGCTCGTGGCCGCCGGAGACGACTGGCGGCACCGCGAGGGCACGGGTTGCACCGAGCTGGCCACGCCGGTGATCTGCCGGTACCGGGACTGCGGCCTGCCGGCCGCTGTCGGGAGTGAGGCTTGCGCGGGCTGCGCGGGTGCTTTTTCGTCGATCGAGGGTGTCAGGTCGCAATCCCAGACCGCGACCGTATAGAGTCTATGTAGGACCGACGTTCACGTGGAAAGGGACGAAGGATGAGTTCACGGTTCATGCCGGCCAGCCGGAAGAAGGCGAAGGGCCGGATCGCCCTCGCAGGACCCAGCGGCGCGGGCAAGACGCTGACCGGGTTGAAGCTGCTGTACACGCTGACCGGCGCGGTGACCGTCGCCGACGGCGTCGAGCGGATCGCGTTCGTCGACACCGAGCGGGACTCGGCGGACAAGTACGCGGTCAACCCGGAGCTGCCCGGCATCGGCGACATGACGCCTGAGCAGGCTGGCGGCTACGGCTTCTCGAAGATCAGCCCGGTGCGGTACGACCCGCGGCAGCTCGTCGAGCTGATCGACGAGGCGGCGGTGGCGGGCTTCACGGGCTTCATGCTCGACTCGGCGTCGCACTACTGGTTCGGGCCGGGCGGCATCCTGGAGCTGGTCGACCTGTTCGCCCGCAATCACGGCGGCCGGTCGATGGACGGCTGGAAGGACGTGCGCCCGATCGAGCGGGCGTACATCGAGGCGCTGATGAGCTTCCCCGGGCACGTCGTGGTGTGCCTCCGGTCGAAGCAGAAGTACGAGATCACCGAGGGCAGCGACGGCAAGAAGCAGGTGTCCAAGCTGGGCATGCAGCCTGACCAGCGCGACGGGCTGGAGTACGAGTTCGACCTGGTGGGCGACCTCGACCAGGGGCACTACCTGCGGGTGACGAAGAGCCGGTGCGACGCCCTGGCCGACCAGGTGATCCACAAGCCGGACGCCGAGCTGGGGTTGCAGCTGCTCGACTGGCTGGACAACGGCGAGCCGCCGAAGGACGTCGACTGGCCGAAGGCGCTCGCGGCGTGCGCGTCGCGGGAGGACCTGGCGGTGCTGTGGCAGCGGGCGCAGCGCCTCGGCAAGACGCAGAAGCTGCGGGACGCCTTCAACGCGCGGGGCGCGGAGATCGCGGCCGCGCGGCGGGCGGCCGAGGCCCCGGGCACCCAGCTCGACAACGCGCTGAGCGAGGCGGCGGCCGCCCGAGCGGCCGACCCTGACGCCTCGGAGGAAGCGGGCGCGCAGCAGGCCAGCGATGCCGGGCGGATGGCGCGGGCTAACGGTCGGCAGCCGGAGACGGCGGGGGCGGGCCGGTGAGCGGCGTGCAGCGGGCGGCCATGAAGGCGGCGGTGTTGAAGGCGCTGCTGGACGAGGTGCGCAAGGTCTACGACGTGGCCCGGGCCGAGGCCGACGGGCAGCTGGTCGAGCTGAACGACGAGCTGGGCGTGACCACGGTGCAGGTGAAGCTGCCCGGCTACGACGGCGCGGTGGCGCAGGTGACGCTCGCCGAGCCGAAGACGGGCTTCGTGGTCGACGAGCGCGGGTTCCTGGCGTACTGCAAGGCGGAGCACCCGAGCGAGGTGCAGGCGACCGTGCCCGAGCCGGTGGAGTCGGTGCGGGCGGCATTCCGCAAGGCGCTGCTCGGCCGGATGAAGGTCGAGCCGGACGGCACGGTGGTCGACGGCGAGACGGGCCGGGTCCTCGACTTCGTGGAGGTCGCGGAGCCGCCGCCGCCGTCGACGACGCTGACCTTCAAGAAGGGCGGCCGGGAGGAGGTGGCGGCGGCCTACCGCGACGGTCGGCTGGCGCTACCGGAGCTGCTGGCGCTGCCGGCGTCCACGCAGGAGTGAGCGGGTGCGGGGCCGGGCGAGGGGCGACCTTCGCCCGGCCCCGCTCCCCATCGGAGCCGGGGGAGGTGAGCGGTGGCGACCGACGCGAGGCTGGTCCGTGAGGGCCTGGTCGACGTGGAGGCGTTCGCCGCCGCCGCCGAGGCCGGCCCGGTGGGGGTGTGCGACGGCTGCGGCGGGCTGCTCGACGGCTCGGCGACCGAGGGCGGCGGCCTGGTGTGGCTGACGACCAGGTGCCGGGGCTGCGGGCGGGAGCGGACCGCCCCGGGCGGCCGGACGCTGCCGCGCCCCGCGGGCCGGCGGCCAGGCCCGCCGGCGTGGCTGCTGGAGGCGGCGGCCGAGCTGGACGCCCGGCGGCTGGGGGAGCGGCCCGACCGCTCACAGCCCGTCTAAGCCGGGCCCGGGGCACTGCCTCACTCCACTACCCGGCCGGGGTCGTTCGGCGCCCTCCGTGGAGGGGGGACGACCGCCATTTGTGTGACCCGCTCCACGGCCCGCCGCGTACATAAAACCTGTACGCCCGGAGTGTCGTCTGCCTACAATGAAGTTGTACGTTCCGCCCCCCATCATGCCTGTGAGGAGAGAGCCGAGATGCTGAGCTACGAGGAGATCCTGGAGCGCGCCCTGCTGGTCGCCGCCGAGGAGCTGCTGCTGGAGGACGCCGCCGAGACGATCGGCGAGGAGCCGCTGCGCGACGAGCGCGACGGCGAGCCGGTCGAGGTGCGCGAGGCCCAGACGCTGGCCGACGCGGGCTTCATGGCCGCCGAGAACGGCATCGTGCTGCGGCTGACCGACGGCCGCGAGTACACGCTGACCCTCAACCGCTACCGCTGACCGAGCCGGCGGGCGCGCCTCGAGCGCGCCCGCCGGTCGTCGTTCCTGACCTGAGGAGGACGTCGTGCGCGACTACACGATCTACCGGAACGCGGATCGCGTCCGCTGCACCCGCGACGCCACCGGCGTCACCTGGCACGTCGACTGCCGCTGCGGCGGCGTGATCGGCGCGCCCTGCCCCGTCTGCAACCCGACCAGCCCCGAGCCCACGGAGGCCAAGATGACCGCCCCGACCTGCACCCTGCGCGTGACCGTCCCGACCTTCAACGCCGAGTTCGTGCCCGAGCAGGACGGCGGGCCGTGCACCGAGCCGGCCGTCGCCCGCCTGGTGACCGAGCACGACGGCGAGAAGTGCGGCGACGGCGGGGTCTGCCTGTTCGACCCGGAGGAGGGCCTGGAGCTCTCGCCGTGGACGCAGGAGGAGCTGCTGTGCGCCAACCACCTGCACGAGCACGAGGCGGCGGTGACCGAGCGGGGCGAGCTGGTGGGGGAGACGCTGACCCGCCTGTGATGACCGACGAGAGCCGCCCGGGACCCCCCGGGCGGCCTCTACCCGTTGGAGGGAAACCGATGGAGAGCAAGACGGTGCCGGCCGTGCCGGCACTGCCGATGCCGGCGGCACAGCCGCCCGACGGCGGCACTGCCGCCGAGACTGCCGGGTAGGCCGGCGTGGTTCACGTGGAGAAGGTCGACCTGCCGGAGCGGCCGAGCAAGGGCGCATGGGTGTCGGTGTGGCTGGCGTTCGGTGCCGGCATCGCGGCATCGCTGGCGGCGAACATCGCTCACGCCGGGACCGGTGGCGTGGCGCGTGCCGTTGCCGGGTGGGCGCCGCTGGCCCTGCTGCTGTGCTCGGAGGTGATGACACGGGTGCCGCCACCGCGGCACAAGTGGCTGCGGCGCGTGCAGATCGCCAGCACGGTGATCGTCGCCGGGGTCGCCGCGCTGGCCAGCTATCGGCACATGAAGGGCCTAGCCCTGGAGTACGGCGAGGACGGCCTGACGGCGAGCACGCTGCCGCTGTCCGTCGACGGCCTGGTGGTCGTGGCGTCGATCGGGCTGGTGGTGCTGTCGCAGCAGCGGCGCGAGGCGGACGCGGCGGAGCGTGCCGCCACCCTGGCGCCTGCCGTGGTGCCGCAGCCGGTGCCGCCGGCCCCGGTGCCGCCGCCCCCGATGCCGGTGCCGGAACCCGAGCCGGTGCCGCTGCCGGACCCAGAGCCGGTGCCGATGCCGCCGGCCGCCGCCGAGCCGGTGCCGCTGCCGGACCCCGAGCCGCTGCCGGACCCCGAGCCGGTGCCGGAGCCCGAGCCGCTGCCGGACCCGGTGCCGCAGCCGGCGCGGGTGCCGCTGCCGTCGCTGGACGTGGTGGTGCCGCCGGAGCCGTGGCCCGCCCAGCAGCCGCTGCCGCTGCCGCCGCCGGACCCGGCGCCGGTGCCGGACGCGGCGACGGAGGAACTGTGGGCTGCCGCCCGGAAGGCGTGGCGGGAGTCCGCGGCCGCCGGCGAGCCGCTGACGGGGCAGACCCTCGGCCAGAAGTTCGGCAGGGGCGAGAGGTGGGGCCGGCAGCGCATCGCCGAGGCCAAGGCGGAGCTCCAGGCCAAGCAGGAGGCCGGCGGCGACGTCGCCGGCGACAGCGACCAGCAGGAGGCCCGGGTGCCGGTCGGCGCCGGGGTCGCGTAGAGGAGGAGAGACAGATGGTGTCGATGGCGATGATCGCGGCCGAGCGGGCGGCGCAGTTCCCGGGAGACCCGTACGCCTGGGTGATCACTCGGGACCGGGCCTGCGAGCTGGGCAGCATGTTCGAGTCGGAGGTGGGGACGTCCGGTCCCCGGCAGGCCACCGCGGAGATGGTCGAGCGGGCCCGGACCGAGGGCCGGCAGTTCCGGATGCTCGACGAGGGCGACACCGACCAGGGCGCGATCGAGGAAGGGAAGGACGTCGACCCGGCGGAGCGCGGCGTGGCGTACGAGGGGTTGATCTGGACCGAGGCGGAGCCCGGCGGCGACGCGGACTTCGGGCCGTTGGACGACTTCGGGCAGCCGAACTGGGGCTGCGTCGAGATCCAGTACCGCGACGGCAAGGAGTGGGTTTCGCTGTAGTGGCGAGCTGTCCGGTCGCGGTGGTTGAATGTGACCGGCCTCGTCCCACGATGCCGTGCGGCGGGCGGGGCCGGTCAGGGGAGCCGTCGGGGGACAGCAGGACCTGACCGGGCCCGCTCCCAGCCAAGAGCCCGGGACCTCCATTGGGGGGTCCCGGGCTCTTTGTGTCCGGAGTTGTCCGAGTTGCCTGTGAGGTAACGGTGTCCGGAAGGCGACAACTGCTGCGCGCAACTCATAGGTACCCGTAGGTAGCACGGTGCCATGAGGCACTGCTAGCTTATAGGCCGGCCGAGTTCAGGCCGGCTATTCGCGTGCTGGGGGTCAGGATGCGGTGCTACGGATACGACGAGACAGGACGGGAGATCATCGACGCCGAGGCGGCGGTGATCCGTGACGTCGTGAAGCGGGTGCTCGACGGGGAGAGTATGCGATCAACCGTCGCCGATCTACGGGCGCGGGAGATCACGACGTCGGCCGGGCGCCCCTGGACCCAGCAGTCGCTGTCGCGGCTGCTGCGCAACCCGCGGCTGGCGGGCCTGAAGACGTACCACGGCGAGGTGGTCGGCCAGGGCGGGTGGCCGCCGATCATCGACCAGGCCACGCACGACCGGCTCCTGGAGCTGCTGGACGCCCCGGAGCGCAAGCAGCCGCACGCGACGAACGTGCGGAAGTACCTGCTGTCCGGCGGGTTCCTGGTGTGCGGCTACCCGTTGCCGGATGAGACCGGGGCCGGCACGCACATCGACGGGAAGCCGCTCTACACGCAGCCGAGCAACAGCGGCAAGCGTGGGTACGTCTGCCGGGCCGGCAGCCCGAGCTACGGGTGCGGGCGCATCCGGATCGCGGCGGAGAGCCTGGAGGAGGAGGTCGCCGCCCGGGCCCTGGCGCGGCTGGCCTCGCCGAAGGTGCGGGCCCGGCTGGAGCGTGCCGTGGGCTCGGCGATGAACGGCGCGGAGCCGATGAAGGCGGTGCTCCAGGCGATCGAGGACCGGCTGGCCGAGGCCGGCCAGGCGTACGCCAAGCGGGAGATCAGCCTGGTGACGCTGACGGCGATCGAGGCCGAGGCGAAGCGCGAGCAGAAGCAGGTGCGCGAGCGGCTGGCCCAGGCGCAGCGGTTGCAGGCGCTGCCGGCGACGACGCCGGAGGGCCTGGCGGAGTGGTGGGTCGACGCGCCGCTGGAGCGGCGCCGCGAGCTGCTGGCGCTGGTGCTGGACCGGATCATCGTGAAGCCGGCGACCCGTGCGGGCGCGACTCAGCTCGACGTCGATCGCCTGGAGTTCGTCTGGAAGTAAGGGGCAGACTCGGCCCCCACCGTTATATCGGTGTGCGGCGCATCCGCGTAACAGTGGCTTGGCGCTCGCCGCGTGAAAAGTATTTGCGAAGCGGGTTTCCGCCCTGTTGCACCCGGCCACGGTCCGCATAGGATCGGCTACGTTGATCTTCTTAAGGCGGCCTTAACCGCCCGCTGCCCTGTGGGGTCGCAGTGGGATGGTTGGTGCATCGAGACGGATGTCGGGGGGCTGAGACGTTGTACCGGATGCGCGAGATCGAGGTCCAGAAGCTGGCGGCGCGGATCGAAGCGGAGCTGGCGTCGGGTCGGGCGGACGACGCCGACTTGAGCGACGAGCAGGCGGAGAAGGTGGCGGACGTGCTGCGGCCGGAGGCCCCGGTCGAGCTGCTGTCGAGAGTGGCCCGCGCGGTGGCCGCCAGCCGTCTGTTCCCGACGTTCCTCGCGGCGGTGGGTTGCTCGACGGCGATGGCATCGTGACGCGCTCCACGGTCCGACGTACATAAAACATTGACGCCAAGATCGTCTTTTGACTACAATGAATGTGTACCGCTTGGTGCGACCCGTTCACTGTGGAGGAAGACGATGGTTGCGAGTGTGACTGCGAAGAAGCCGGCGAAGCCGGTCCTGCGGACGATCCCCGTCGGGAAGATCGAGGCGGACCCGGACCAGCCGCGCAAGCAGTTCACCGAGGAGGAGCTGGCTGAGCTGGCGGCCTCCATGAGGAAGCTCGGCCAGCTCCAGCCGGTCGCCGTGCGGAAGCTGGCGAAGGCGGGCACCTACCGCCTGGTCGTCGGCGAGCGGCGCTGGCGGGCCGCCCAGCAGGGCGGCATCGAGGAGCTGGCGGCGATGGTCTGGGAGATGGACGACGAGGCGGCGTTCATCGCGCAGGTGGCGGAGAACGTCAACCGCCAGGACATGACGCCGATGGAGGAGGCGGCGGCCTACGCGCGCCTCGCGGACGCCGGCTGGGAGGTCGAGGCGATCGCCGAGTTGTTCGGCAAGAGCCAGCCGTACATCGGGTGGCGGATCGACCTGCTGACGCTGATCGACGACGCGAAGCAGCTCGTCGCGAAGGGCCAGCTGCAGGTGGGCCTGGCCTGGTACGTGTGCCGGCTGTCCGCCGACCAGCAGCGGAAGTTCCTGGTGAAGTGGGCGCGCGGCGAGTTCTCGTCGGCGCGGGACGCGGAGGCGTTCGCCAAGGCGTGCAAGGCGGCCGAGGAGCAGGCCGGGTTCTTCCAGCTCGACGAGGCCGCGCACGACGAGGAGGCGCAGGCCGAGGTGGTCGCCAAGCGGAAGAAGGTGACCAGCAAGATCGACCGCCTGGCGGCGGCCGGCGAGATCCTGGCCGAGCTGGCGGCGATGGACGAGGTGGAGCTGGCGAAGGTCCTCGCGGGCGCCGACGGCGGCGTGGCCGCGTACCGGCAGCGCGTCGACCACCTGCGCACGGCGGCGGGGAAGGTGGCCACGAAGCTGCGCAAGGCGCAGGCCCTCGCGGCGGCGGTCAAGGTGGAGCTGGACCCGGAGGTCGTGGTGGAGGTGCCGGCGGAGCTGGTCGACGTGACGTCGACCGGGCCGATCAAGGTGGACCCGAACTGCGAGTGGCAGGGCCACGCCGACGCGGTGGAGGAGGCCGGCTTCTGCCCGGTGTGCCAGCACTGACCGGCGAGAGTGGACGCCCCGCGGGCTGACCCGCGGGGCGTTCCTCGTCCCGGCGCAGCCTGTGCGGGCGCGGTGGGAGTGCGTATGCTCCGGGCGTGGACGCCTGTTCGCGTGGAGCGCACTGATGCCGGTGCTCGGGCCGATCGACCTGACGCCGTGCGGGATCTGCCGGCGAGCCCGGGTGCGGGCCCGCCGGGGCGACCGCGACCCGGTGGTGCTGTGCCTGGCGTGCGACGGCGGGCCCCTGGTCGAGAAGGCCCGCCGGGTGCTCTCCGACGAGCAGCGGCGGGCTCTGAACCTGTGAGGCGGCGTCGCCGTGGCCGCCGGCTGTACGGTCGCAGTTTGACTGTGCGTGCTCTGTCCGATACAATGTCTATGTACGACCCTCGGCTGTTGGAGACGATCGGTGCGGAACGAGTGGTCACGGTCCTGTGGGCGTGGCCGCTGCCGTCCGGGCCGGCTCGCCTGCGGCAGGCGATGCGGCGAGCGCAGGCCGAGCTGTACCGGCAGGCGCGGATGCTGAACGCGGTCCCGCTCGGGCCGGCGACCTTCCGGGTCGCCCGCCGCGCGGTGTTCGACACCCACGCCGGTCCGGCGCTCGTCGCGGAAGTCAGGGCAGCCCAGCTGCCGAAACCGAACGGAGAGGGGACCCCACTGTGTCCGCAAGCTGTACGGCCGCAATGCTCGACTGCGGCCAGCGATGCACGAAGGGTGGTGCGCGATGAGCCTCACCACCCAGCAGGAAGAGCAGGCCCGCCAGGTGAAGGCGGCGCTGCCGGGCTACCTGGCGGTGCGGGAGACGGCGGCCGCCGTGCTCGTCGCGGCCGGGAAGGACATCGGGATGCGCCTCGACGAGCGCGACGCCCGAGACCTGGCCGAAGCCGTGGTGGACGCGATCCACAAGGGCGCGGAGGTGCGCGGGATCTCGTTCGCCTGCGACGTCGCCGACATGGAGATGGCCGCCCACGCGGCGTACCTGCTGCCGGGCGCGCGGGAGAAGGCCAAGAGCGGCGACCCGATGGCCCGCGCGGTGCTGCACGACCTGGAGATGTACGTCGACGGCGCGAAGAAGCTGCGCGACGAGCTGGTCGAGCGGCTGGCCCGGGTCGGCGGGCAGTGGATGGCCGAGCAGCAGAAGGTCGTCGCGGTGGTGCCGATGCCGGCGCCGCCGCAGGGCCAGCACCGACCCAAGGTGGCGGCGTGACCACGATCGTCGTGCCGCAGCTGGACCCGGAGCAGGCCGCCCGGATCCGGGCGGCGTGGGAGCAGCTGGGCCGCCAGCTCGCCGAACAGTTCAAGCCGCTGCACGAGGCGTTCCGGCAGCTCGGCATCGCCGTGCAGCGCGCTCTCGTCGCGCTCGCCCCGCTAGTCCGCCTGGCGGACCAGCGCCGGGCGCGACTGCGGGCGATGCACACGGAGTACCGGCGGCGGCTGCGCCACCGACGACGCCGGGCCCGGTAGTGGCCGAGCAGGAGACGGCGCGGGACCGGGCGCTGGCCCGGGCCCGCGCCACCCGGCGCGAGACGGGGGCCGAGCCGCCGCCGCGCCGGGGCCGGCCGATGGTGACCCGGCCGCCGGCGGACGCCCCGCCGGTCGACGACCGGGTGGCGACCCTGGCCACGGCGTACCTCGTCGACGGCTACAGCGCCGACGAGGTGGCCGAACGGCTCGGGGTCGACCGCGGATGGTGCCGGGGGATCGCCGCCCGGCTGCGAGGGAGGAGGTAGCTGTTGCCTGACCAGGTGGCGGCCAGCCCCGACGAAGAGCCCGTGGAGTGCGAGGACTGCGGACGTCCCCTGCGGACGAAGCGGGCTCGCGCCGAGCGGGTCGGACCGAAGTGCCGCATCAAGCGGCTGGGGGCGATGGGAGGAGCAGCGTGACCGCGATCCTGAGGTTCCGGGGCGGGGTCTACACGCCGATGGTGCAGGCGAAGGCGGTCCTGCCGCTGCCGCCGCTGCCGGACGGCGAGACGGTCGACGTCACCCACGGCGACGCGATCGTGGAGCTGGAGCTGCTCACGATCACGGGTCCGCCGTCGGTGGTCGCGTCCGCAGTGGACGCGCTGGGCGCACACCTGGACGAGCTGGTGCCGACGCTGGCCCAGCTCTACGACGAGTCCACGCCTCAACATGGAGGTTGAGTTGCAGCTGTTCACGAACCGCTACCAGCGGTTCAAGCCCGATCAGGGCGCGCCGGTCCGGTCGACGGTCGGTGCGCCCCGGTTCCCGCTCCCGTACGACCTGGCCGGGTACGCCCGGCTTCTCGCGCCGAGTTACGGAATGTTGAAGATGGCGCAGGGGCCGTACCGGCACATCTACCTGGAGCGGCTGGAAGCAGCCGGCGTGGATCTGATCTCCGATCAGTTCGCGGAGATCGCCGACGCGGCCGGCACCGAGCGGCTGGTCCTGCTGTGCTTCTGCGACCTGAACGTGCCGCCGCCGGACAACTGGTGTCACCGGCGCATGTTCGCGGCCTGGTGGGAAGACCAGACCGGCCGGGAAGTGCGCGAGCTGGACCGGCGGCCCGAGACGCCGGCCGCGACCCTGTTCTGACGACGAAGGAGTTCACGTGGAACTGACTCTGGAGAAGCCACCGGAGGCGGGCGTGCCGCTCGACCTCGACCCGCACCGCGAGCCCAGCGAGTCCGGGTACTTCGCGGGGGAGTGGCTGGAGTACCCGTACGACGGCGGCCGCCGGTTCGAGTCGGCGTACGCCGGCACGCTGGTCCGGCACTGGAACGGCTGGGCGGTGTGGTCCTGCACCCGCGACGTCGCCGCCGCGGTGGTGACCGACCAGGAGGCGGCCCGCCGGCACTGGCGGGCGGTGTACCAGGCGCAGGGCATGACCGAGCCGAGGCTGAGCCGGGCGCTCGACGCGGACGTGCCGGAGATGCGGTGGGACGGCGACGTGATCGTGGTCGACCGCCGCGCGTTCGGCGAGGACGAGCCGGAGCTGCGCATCGAGCCGGACGAGCACGGCCGGTACGTTGTGATGGGCGGGATCTGGACCTGGGAAGAGGTGCCGGTCGACGAGGCCGACACGGTGCACGGGGTCGCTGAGCGACCGTAGCCGTACAGCTGGGGGCCGGTCCGCTGGGCCGGCCCCCTTCGCGTGGGCAAGATCAACGGTGTTCCCGGCGGGAACACGGCGGGGAACAGAGGGCTACAAGCGGCCACAACGGGGCACGAGTAGACACAAGCTGAGCAGGGCGGATAGGATTGCCGCAGGTCAGAGGCGTGGTGCTGCGGGGTTCAAGTCCCCCCTCGGACACCAGTACGTGTGGATATCCACGCGAGATCAACTCCCCTCGCGTGGGGACGCGAACCGGCACGTCGCAGCTTGTGCACCCGGACGCCGGGAGTGGCTTCTACCTGCGCTGACACCGCTGCGTCCGCCCTGGCGGGGGCCTAGGTGAGTTCCGGGCGGCCGCGTCCCCGCCAGCCCGACGAGCAGCTCGTCGAGGCCATCGTGCCAACCCCGCTGCCCGTCGCGGTACCGGGGCCGGCACCGCTGCCGACATTGCCCGCGCCCGCCGCCCTCGGTGGCGATGGCCGCCTGCTGTTCGACGTGGCGCGCCCCGACGCCGCTGGCCGCGTCACAACTCGTGCATTGCTGCGGGCCTTGGGCTGGACACCGGGCCTCACGCTGCACGTCGACGTCGTGAACGGCGCAATCCTGATCACCCCGGCCGCCGATGGCGCGCACGCCGTGGGAACCCGCGAGGAACTGCCCCTACCGGCCGCCGCCCGACACCTGTGCGGCATCGCCACCGGCGAACCCGTGCTCCTAGCCGCCCTGCCACGCCAGAACCGCATTGTCGTGTACCCCTCAAACACCATCACGGCGGTCCTGGCCGACTTGCACGCCCGCATCCTCGGAGAGCCCTCATGACCATGGATCCCGATCGTGTCGCCACCGCCCGAGCGCTGCTCGAGCACCTCGGCCTCACCGCCGCCGACCTCACCGGCACCAGCCCGCCTACCGTGCCGACCGTCGCCGACTACCTTCCTGCTGTCGTCGCTGCGGCGAGCCCGGGCACACGACGCACCTACGGCAGTTCCTGGCGACGAATGGCCGCTTCCCTCGGCGATCGGCGCATCGACGCGGTGCGCGCCAGCGACCTCGAAGCCCTCATGCGACAGGCCGCCGCCGGTGCCCGCCCTCGCCGCAACTCCCGAAACGGCCGGCACGCCGGCGAGCATCTCATCGCCGCCGCCCGCGCCTTCTACAACCGCGCCATCGCCGACGGCTACCTCACCACCGTGGACAGCCCCGCCCACCGGGTCCGCAAACCCCGCCGGCTACCCAACACTCGCCGCGCCCTCACCCCCGACGAACTGTCCGACATCAACGCCGCCGCCCGCAGCGGCGGCAACGACATCGTGCTCGACGCGCTGCTGCTGCGCCTGCACACCGAAACGGCCTGCCGACGCGGCGGCGCCCTCGCGCTACGCCTGACCGACCTCGACACCGACCATGCGCTGATCCGCCTGCGCGAAAAGGGCGGCACGCAACGCTGGCAGCCCATCACACCGATGCTCGCCAACCGATTGGACGACCACGCCCGAGTCCGCGGCGCCGTCGCACCGACGGACGCGCTGCTGCGCTACCGCAACGGCCAACCCGCCACCCACCGGCGCTACGACTTGCTGTGGGCCCGCATCGGCCGACAGTTGCCGTGGGTCGCTGTCCAAGGCATCTCCGCCCACTGGCTGCGCCACACCACCCTCACCTGGGTGGAGCGCCACTTCGGCTATGCCGTGGCCCGCGCCTACGCCGGACACACTGACCGCCGCGGACCCGCCACCACCACCTACATCAAAGCCGACCTGCACGCCGTCGCCACCGCGCTGGCCGCCCTCACCGGCCAACCCCACCCACTGGTCGTCGAACAGCGAGGGCGCCCGCAGCCTTCGGTGCAGCCTGTCGAGCCGCCGATCCGGCGAACGTGATCAGGTCGAGCGCTACCGTTCCGCGTCACAGGCTAGGCCGCTGGATTCGATGACCGGCGCGTCACGCCAGCCTCCCGTGGGCCTCGCGCGCCAGGGTGAACGCGTAGTTGAGCACAACGAGTGATCAGCCATAACCACGGTCACCAGGCTGCAGACCCAGGATGCGATGTCGTCGGTGGCTTTGGGCTCGTCGACGAGCCCGAGCCACGCCGTCACCGCTGATGCACGGAAAGACCGCACCGGCGGATGACGGCCCAGCCGACCCGCCCGCGTTGGTGCTCTCGAGCGGATCGGGCAGGCAGGTGCCACAACCGCCGCCAGCTCGGCTGGTTCCACCATCGCCGACACTGGTCTGCGTTCGGAGGAAAGCGGTAAACTCGCCGCATACCGGCCCCACCACCGGCAGCCGATAGGCCGACGACGCCGAGGCACCTGCAGCGGATGCCCACCCTGGATCCACCGATGCCGGCCCGGCCGAATCGGTTCCGATGGTCTACTCGCGTCCACCATTGTCGAGCCCGCTCATCGCCAGCGCGCCTTGGCGCTGCTGGCAGTAGCGCCTTCCGTTGGTATCCGCCTGCCACGGTCTGCGCGGCAGTCTCGACATGCACACTAGACACGTAGGACGTCAGCTCATGACGTCGGCGTCGAGCCCGTGACGAACGTGATTTCGTCCAAGCCCCGAGGATCGGTGCTGCCACGGTCGGTCAACTCCTGCAGGATCAGGGTCCGCAGGACGGCGCGCAGCTGGGCGGCGCTCAGACGTGGACTCTCGCCAGCGGGTCGGTCCGCAGCCACGACGGTCGCGAACACGTCACCGGCGAACGAGAACGCCCGCTTGCCCGCGTGCAGGAACTGAGACCGGAGCTTGTACGCGTTCTTGAACGCCGCCTTCAGGACCGCCGGATCGTCAGCGAATACTGCACCGCGCGGCTGCGGATCAGACCAGGAGCCCTCCCGCGGTCGTGCGCTCATCGCGTCCACACCCCAGATGTAGGAGCGCACCGGCTCTTGCCAGAAACCGGCTGGTAGCCGCGTCATGGCGTACGTCGCGAAGGTCTCGGCGAGCTTGATGTGCTTGTCCTTCATCAGGCGAGCACGCAGGGCCGCGGCCTGGGCCTCGGTGAAGTCCTGGCGGGCGATGAACTTCTCCCAGCTCGCCGACTCGTCCCAGTCCCCCCACTCGGTTGGGGGACTGCCAAAGTGCTGCGCGAGGCACTCGATACCCCCGACCATCAGCGCGTACGCCCCGACAAGATCACGGGTGGTCAGCAGCGAGGCGCAATAGTGCATGTGGATTGCCGCGCTGAGGGCCCGCATGTCGTCCTCGGGGAGGCTGGTGAGTCGCGCTACCGCGTCGCGGAACGCCGCGTCGACCTGCGGCCAGTCGGGCATGGGCGCACCGAGATGGGTGTCCACCGCTCCGGCCAGCGGCAGCGCGAAGGGATGCTCCTGCCCCTCGGCCATCGCCATGACCTCCGGAACGACCTGGCAGCGACGGTCGGTCACCAAGGTCAGCAGGGCGCCGAACATCGCGTCCCGGCCGACGGTGTCGAACTGCTCCGACGGCGTACCCGCGCGCATGTAGTGCAGGACCGTCACCGACTGGATGTACTCACCCGGAACTTCCAGTAGACCCTGACCGTCTGCGGCGAGCAGCCCGTCCCCGTCCGCGGGCACCATTCCGGGGTGGATCATCCGCTGGAACTCGAAGGTCGGCGGCGTGGCTGGCGGGATTTCGCGCAGGCCGTCGGCCCATTCCTTCAGCCGCGCAGCGCCGGTCGGGTCCCTGTCGTCAAGCACTGCCACGTGTCCCCCGAAGGTCAACTCGCCACGGAGTAACCATCGTCGCGGTGTACAGGTACGGCGGGCAAGCCGAATAAGCCGCCCGCGCCACGTCTATTGCTTCTCTCCTTCGCCGGTCGCACGAGGGATCTGGGGTTGGTCGCTGTTGGCGGTGGGGAGGGTGGGCGCGTGGCGGGTTCGGTGTCGTCGGAGGGCTTCGCGCATGGTGGAGGTGCAGGCCCCTCGGGGGCATCTATCTGATCTCGGGGGTAGCAGACCTGCAGGTTCGTGTCGGCGTCGGTGGTGAGCAGGGTTGTTCCCACGCTTGCCCAGATAGCGGCAACGAGAAACAGCAAGGGCCGGCGGCAGTCCGCTTCGGCGATGCACCAGTCTGCGCGCCACCCTCAACCTGGCCGTCAAGGAGGGCGTGCTGGACTGCAACCCGGCCCGGCACATCGAGATCAGCGGCTGCCAGCATCCGCATGCCAGGGTCTGAACCGAGCCCGCGTCGGAGTCCTGGAAGCAAACGGCGCCCGGCAGGCCGTGGCGGTGTGGACCGCCGACCAGCTCGCCGAGTTCCTCGGCTGCGTCAACGACGACCCGCTGTTCGTCCTTTGGTGGCTCGTCGGCCTGCGCGGACTACGGCGCGGGAGCTGTCGGGGCTCCGGTGGTCTGACATCGAACTCGACCGCCTGCTGCGCCCACTCCCGACGCTCTCGGGCGGGTTTGATCCCGCCTGCGCCTGCTAACCTTGTCTGCTGTCGCTCGATCAGCCAACCCGACCGGTAACTGTCCGGGGCGGGCGCAAGAGGAGCGCGGCCGAGCACGGCTTCCCTGCCGGAGTCGGCACGAACTACTTCCACATCGTGAGGCGTTGAATGCCGGGCAGTCCGGCCGCGGTTTCGGCGCGGCAGTTCCATGGTCTCTTCGTGGGTATCAACCGTTACCGGTCGAAGTCGGTGCGGCGGCTGGCGTCGGCGGCACGTGACGCGAAGGCGCTGCATGCCGTCTTCTCCGACAACCTCGGCGAGGCCAACACCACCTTGCTGGTGGACCGGGAGGCCACCCGCGACGCCGTCGTGGCCGCCCTTATGGAGCTACAGACCCGCAGCACGCCCGAGGACGTTGTGGTCATCTCGTTCTCTGGGCACGGCAGTACGACCCACGAGCTGGTCACCCATGACGCCGACCCGGACAGCCTGCCGTCGACGTCGTTGCCGCTTGACCAGTTCACCGAACTGGTGGGCGCGATCCCGGCACGGCAGTTGGTCGTAGTCCTGGACTGCTGCTTCGCCGGAGGTGCCGGTGCCAAGGTGCTCAACGCCCCGCTGGTACCGCGAGGTGGCGTGACCGGCTTGCCGGAGTCCACGGACGCCCGGCTGGAGCGGATGGCGGGGGCCGGACGGTTGATCCTCGCAGCGGCGACTGGCGAGCAGGAGGCGTGGGAGGACCCGCACCTGGGGCACGGGCTGCTCACCTACCACCTGCTGCGGGCCTTGCTGGGGGCGACGACCGGAGATGGGGGCCAGGTTCGCCTGTATGACCTGCTGGCGTTCGTGACCCGCGAGGTCAAGGCGAAGGCATCCGGCACGGTGGCCGCCGAGCAGGATCCGAGCTTGCGGGGTCAGATGGACGGGGAGCTGCGGTGGCCGGTCTTCACCGACACCGGGCCGCTCTACTCATCGCAGTTCCCGTCGTCCGTGCTGGCTCCCGTCACTCGGGACCTTGCGAGCCTGCGCGGCCACGGCATCCCTCAGGCGGTGCTGGACGCCTGGGCAGTGCGCATCGATGAGCTCAACGACCTTCAGGTCGACACGATCAATCAAGGACGGCTGCTCGCCGGGGCGAACGTACTGGTGACGGCGCCTACGTCCTCCGGCAAGACCATGATCGGGGAACTCGCCGCTGTCCGCGCCGCCCGGCAGGGTGGTCGGTCGGTGTTTCTCCTGCCGACCCGCGCGCTGGTCAACGAGCAGTACGCGGGGTTTTCCCGCACGTACGGGCCGGCCGGGTTGCAGACCATCCGGGCCACTGGGGAAACCGCCGATGACGTGCCGGCGCTGCTGCAGGGGCAGTTCGACCTAGCCGTGCTGACCTACGAGAAGTTCGCGGGCCTGGCCCTTGGTAACCCGCACTTGCTCAAGCTGATCTCCGTCGTGGTCATCGACGAGGTCCAGACGATCGTCGACCCGAACCGTGGCGCATACCTTGAGTTCCTCCTCACCGTCCTCAAGGCGCGCCGGCCCGAAGGCGTAGCGCCGCAGGTGGTCGCGCTGTCCGCGGTGCTCGGCGACCTCGGCGGTCTCGACAGCTGGCTCGACGCGACCGTCATCGCCCGGACCGAGCGGCCCATCCCGCTGCTCGAAGGGGTACTCGGCCCCGATGGGATCTACCGGCACGTCGACGCCGACGGTGAGGAGGCATCCGAGCAGCTCATCACGCCGTCCGGATGGACGCAGCGCAACCAGGACCTGATCATTCCGCTGGTGCGCAAACTGGTGGGCGAGGGCCAGCAGGTCATCATCTTCCGCAGCACGCGTGGCGCGGCCCGCGGCTGTGCTCGCTACCTCGCGCAGAGTTTGCACCTGCCGGAAGCGAAGGCGGCGCTGGAGAGCCTGGCCGGCGGCGACCCCAGCGTCGTGCTGGCCGAGCTACGCCAATGCCTCGCCGGTGGGGTCGCCTTCCACATCTCCGACCTGGCCCGCGACGAAAAGATCGCCATCGAGGACCAGTTCCGCGCCCCCGATAGCGGCATACGGGTGCTGGTGTCCACCACGACGCTTGCCCAGGGCGTCAACCTGCCCGCCGAGACCGTGATCATCGTGGAGCTGGACCACCCGACCGGGCCGATCCAGACAGCCCCGTATTCGGTCGCCGAATACAAGAACATCGCCGGGCGCGCCGGTCGGCTGGGGCTGACCGACGGGGGCCGCGCCGTGCTGATCGCCGGCGGTGGCATCGACGGCGACCGCCGCTGGCGGGACTACGTGCTCGGCAAGCCCGAAGATCTGCGGTCACAGCTGCTCGACCCCGGGCAGGATGTCGCGACGCTGTTGTTGCGCGTCGTTGCGGTTGCCTCGCGACGCGAGGGCGCAACCGGCCTGAGCGAGGACGACATCCTTGCGTACCTGGCCAACAGCTTCGCCGCCCATCAGCAGCGACTTGCCGGCGCAGCGGAGCCCTTTCCCACGACCACCGTCACGGCGGTTCTGGCCGAGCTTGTCGGTGCCGGGCTGCTGTCGTCCGGCCCTTCGGGGATCGAGCTGACCGAGCTCGGGACCTATGTTTCCCAGAGCGGTCTGCGGGTCGCGTCCGCCGCTCGGGTCGCCCGGGCGCTGCGGGCCGTATACCCGGATGCGTTGAATCGCGTCACCATCATCACCGCGGCGCAGCTGACCGACGAGGTAACCAGCGCTCGTCCCCCGGTCAACGGGAAAGGATGGCAGAAGGAGCAAGCTACCTACATCGGCGAGTTGCAGCGCCACGGTCTCGCCCGACCCGTGCTCGCCGCGATGCCCGGCCAGGATCGCAAGACCGCTGCCGAGCGGGCGAAACGGGCAGTGGCCTGCTTGCTGTGGATGGGCGGCGTCCCGATCGGACCTATCGAGCGGCGGCTCATGGTGCACATGCCGAGGAAGGACGCTGCTGGCGTCGCCCGGGCTGCGGCCGACCGCACGCAAGGTGTCGTCGGCACCATCATCGACATCGCTCGGTGCCTGCATCCCGATGCCCGTCTCGACGACCTCGCCCGCCTCCTGCCGGTCCAGCTCGAGTTCGGTATCCCGCCCGAGTTGGTCCCGCTGGCCCAGCGCGCAGGCGCCGCGCTCGACCGGACCGACTACCTACGGCTCGCCGCCGCGTCCCTTGCCGATCCGAGCGCGATCCTGGACGCCGCCGACGACACCCTGCTGCCGTATCTGAACAGCAGCCACAGCAAGCTCCGTGTTCTGCGGCGGGCCGCTCGCGCCGCTCAGGACGGCGACGACAGCACCGACTTCGCCGACCTGTTACGGCCCTCCATCGACTAATCCGTCGCCGAGAGTGAGCACCGCCATGAGCAATGACACGCCGACCGCTATCGCCGCGACTACCGCAGCCGACGAGGAAGATCACTGGCCATCGTTCGACATCACGCCGAAGGCCTACGAGGAAGCGGTCGCGGGGATCGCCAAGTCGATGGACCTGGACCTGGTCGGCTGGGAGGTCAAACACCTCGATCCGGTCGAAGGGCTGGACGGGACCTACATCATGGACGTTACGGCCCGCTTTCAGCTGGCGGGCATGGAGTTCCTTATCTTGTTCGAGTGCAAGCGGCACAAGGACCCCGTCAAGCGGTCCGATGTTCAGGTGCTTCTCACCAAGCTTCAGTCCACCGGCGCCCAGAAGGGCGTCGTGGTGGCCGCCAGCGGATTCCAGAGTGGCGCCCTCGAATTCGCCAAGGCCCACGGCATTGCATGCGTGCGGCTGGTCGACAACGCCTGGACGTACATCACACGTCACACCAGTACGACGACCACGCCCCCGCTCACCGGCGCGTACTCCGGCTATGCGATGTTGTCCGATGGCGAGGGAGACTACGAGTTCACGCCGCTGACCGGCAGCGCCGACAACACACGCTCGGCGTTGATCACAACGGCTTAAAGGACCCTGTCTGACGGTGCCATCGCCACTTCGCGAGCCGAGCCCATCTGCGGGTGGTGGCATCGAGTCAGACAGCCGGCGGTCGGACAATCAGGCCCAGACTCTGGCCTCCCTGGCGAAGCACGGCCAGGGCCGGGTGCCGGCAGGGAAATCGCCGTTGAGCATCGCGGCGACCTGTGGGCTCCAGGTGCGTAGATCGATCAGCTCGAGCATCAGCTCCGCAATCGCGGCGAAGCTCAGGGACGTCGACCAGAGCCGGCTGCCCGACCGTACGGGACGTTCAACAACGGCTTTGACGGATCCTCGGTGCCGTCGAGACGCTGCAGCCAGGACCCTTCGACACCGGCCTTGGCCAGCGAGTCGATGATCCTGTTCGGGTTCATGCAGACGGCGAAGAACATGCCGTCGGCGACGAGGCTGGCCGCGACCTCGGCTTCGATCGGGTAGATCGCCCACGGTGGGCGCACGAGAGTACGACCTGCCTGGTCGATGCTCAGCAGCGTCAGCGTGTGCCCGGGGTTGTCGGCGCCGATGCGGCGGCGGACACGGGCGAGTTCGGCGCTGAATCGGGTGCCGAACTCCTCAGCGCTGTAGCGGCCGGCGGCGGTGAACTGACTGGCCGCCACGACCGCGCGGCCGGACGAGACCACGCCTCCGGCGATACCCGTCCGCGCATGCGCCAAGCCGAGGATGTCACGCAGGCCCGCCGAGTCGGTGCGGTAGTCGATGGTGGTGCGCACTGGTGCGTAGCCGCTGGGCAACTTGCCGGTCTCGTCGGCGAGGACCTGCGAGGTGTCGGCCAGCAGCCGCTCCTGGGCAGGGATCCGATACCGCTGGCTGGTCTTGATCTCGCGGAGCCGGGCCCAGCCGTCACGGTCGAGGACGGTGACGTCGCCGACACGGATGACGTTGGTCAGGTCGTGGTGTAGCACGAACTCATGGTTCTCGCGCCACGCGGTCTCGATGACCTCCAGCCGGGCCATGCGGGTTCAGAGCCGGTGAGCACCGAGGATTCGCGCGAGAAGGACGTCGTGCTCCTGGTAGACCGCGGTCGCTGCGGCAGCGAGCGCGTGGGACTGCTCACCTTCGCGCAGCCTGGGCCGGGGTGTAGCCAGCGGGTGATGTCGAGCTTCGGAGGCGGTGTCGTCGTCCATCGCGACCAGTTCGGCGCCATACGTCGATGCGACGACCGCCGCGATCTGTCTGCCCGCGGTGTCGATGTCGCCGGCATACCGCAGACGCACGCCGTGCGCGACAGCGAGTTGAAATAACACATGATCGATCGCGCGTAACTGGCCGCTGGTGCAGGCGATCGGTTGTCGCACTCCGGCGGTGAAGGCGATCTCCATGACCGACGGGTTCTCCACGACCGTCAGGGTTTGCGGTGCGAGAACGGGCGGATGGTGTACGAGGTCGAGCAGGGTGAGCGCCACAGGTGCCGGTGAATCACGCAGTCGCCGGTCGATCGGTCCGTCGCCGACAGCCTCGACGTTGAAGAGCAGGACGGTGGCGGAGAGCCGGTCCGCGATGACACCGACGGTGGCCAGCAGCGCACGCACAAGATCCGGCCGATTCGGCTCGGTTTGGCCGGCGCGTTCGGCGATTGCGGCCACGAGGCGGATGCCGTTGAGGGTGGTCAGGTCGAAGTAGTGCGGGTCGCCGGTGATGTCGTGGGCGAGCTTCGCCAGAGGTACCGGTGGCCGGGCTGGAATGCGTCGCAGGGCCGCGGCGAGCGCGGCGATGCTGTGCCGGATCTCGGTATCGTCCTCGCCGACGCCGGTGACCCGCATCCGGGCGACGAGCTGCGGCAGGTCGGGAAGCTCCTCGGTCGCGTACCGCCACAGCTGCGCACGACGGTCCGCCGCGGCCAGCGTGGCGGCGCTACGGTCGATCACCGGTTCCCCCACCGCTTTCTCGACCAGGGCGATGAGTGTTGCCCGGTCGATGTCGAGAACGGCGAGGAGTTCTCGCAGCGGGACCGTGGCGGTATCGCCGGATACGGTGACGGCGGATGTGCCGCGGCGCCGGCGTGTGGAGGTGTCGAGCCAGGTCCGCAGTTGCGCGATGCCGGCTGTGCTCAGTGCCAGGACCCGAACCGTGTTGATCGCCTCGGGGCGGGTGCCGGCGCAGAGACGCCCATGCACGGCGCGCCACAGAGGATGCAGGTCGACGTCTTCCGCCAGGTAGGTGAGGTCAGCCGGCATCGTTCAGTGTCCGGCCGGGGTCGTGCCTGCGGTAGGTGCGGCGAGGGGGAGGGGCGTCGGTTCCCCGCTGCCCTTCCACAACCACGGGACGGTCACGCGGTGCCGGCCGTCGGTGATGACTTCGTGGACGACGACGTGCTGAGCTTCGCGTTTGATTAGCGGGGCGATGGTGGGTGTGGTCGCGAGGATGTCGAAATCCCAGGTTCGCAGCAGGGTGAGGATCTGGCGCAGGTTGCGGTCGTCGAAGGCGGCGTCGATCTCGTCGATGGACAGCACGCGAGGCCCGTGGTAGGTGTCGCCGGAGTACATCGACCAGGCGGCGGCCAGCAGCGGGAGCATCGTGGCGAGTCGGGATTCGCCGGTGGACAGGCCTTTGAGTGGGTTGGATCGGGCGTTTACCGGTTTGAACTGGTCGGCGCCGAAGCTGCTGTGCGTGACGCTGATCTCCCAGTGGTGCCAGGAGCGGTAGTCGAAGGTGTGGGCGACCCGGTCGGCCCAGGTTTCCTCGCCGGCGTCCTCCATCCGTTCCCGCAGGATCTCGTACATCTGATCGAAGACCTCGTCGGAGGGCGGCGCTTTGAGCAGGGCGACCATTTGCTGGGAGTTGCCGTCGTCGCGGACCTTCCAGTCGACCTGCACCCCGACGCGGGCCACGCCTGTCCGGACGTTCTCGAGGGTGGCCCGGATCTGTCGGACAAGTTCCCTTGCCGCCTCGCGGCGGGTCTGGATGTCACGCCGCAGCTGGGTGAACATCGACGTCTTGAGAGTCGCTTTGACGTCCTGGCGCAGATCTCGTTCGAGGCCTTCGGCTGTGGCGCGGAGTGTCTCGGCGGCTTGCCGCAGATCCTCGCCGACGGCGGCGTTGGGTGCGGCGAGCGTGATGCGCCGCCACTCGGTGCCCTCGAGGGTGGTGCTGTCGAGCTGCTGATCGAACTCTGCGAGGGCCTGGTTGACGGACCGCATCGTGCTCTCGAGCTGCTTTTGCACCCGTTCCCGAGCGATCCTCAGGGTGTCCAGCCGGGCGCTGGTGGTGGGTTTGCCGGCGAGCAGTTGACGCGACCAGGTGAGTGCGGCGGTCAGGTTGGCCGGCCGGTTGTCGCTATCACGCGGCAGGGTTTCCGGCACTTCGGTAAAGCCGTGGGTGATCAGCAGACACATCCGATCGAAGCAGTCGGTGCGGTGCTGATCAGCTTCTCGACGACGCGGCGCGATCTTGTCGAGCGTGGTGGTGGCGGCGACCGCAGCATTGTCGTGCGTGCGGAACTCGGCCTCGCGTCGCTCGACCTCGGCCAGTTTGTCGGTCAGTTCGTCGGCGAGCCGGTCTTTCGTCTGGCGTAGCTCGGCGTATTCGGCCCCGTACAGCGCTCGGGTCTGCTCCATCCGGGCGTCCAGTTCCTCGGCGGTGAGCCGGATCTGGTCCGCGGCGGCGACCGCTTTCTGGAACCGACCGGCGACCCGGTCCGCTGTCCGCTGCTCGCGCTGGGCTGTTGCGAGCAAGTCGAGGGTTCGCTGCCCGGCACTCTGCCAGGCCTCGATCTGTTGCAGCAGGGTAGCGACCAGGTCCCGGTGCCGTCGTAGCACTTCCCGGTCGGTTGGCAGGATGGCGCCGTCGGGCAGCGTCGCGGCGGTATGCAGTGCGCGCAGCGAGGTGCGGACGCGGTCGCTGGCTTGCTGGTGCCGGCGGCGGTGCTCGTCGACCGAGGCGCGGGCGGCGGCCTCGTCCCGTTCGGCGGTGTCCTCATCACGGGTGGTGCGGCGCAACTGCTCCACGTCGGGGAATCGCTGTTCCTCGGCGGCGCACAGTTGCTGAGCCGTTCGGGCCTCGTTCCGCCGCCCGGTGGCTTCCGCCAGCTCCTCCCGCGCGGTGGTCAGGGCGTCGCTGGCGTCGGACTCGGATTGCCGGGATCGTCCTAGTGCGTCGGATGCCTCCTCAATCCGCCGGCGGGCAGTCTCCACCTTCCGCTCTATGGCGTTGCGGACAGCGTCGAACTCGGCGAGCAGGCCGATGAGCTGCGCTGCGGCGGTGGCCAGTGCCTGCGTGGTTTGCTGCTGAGCTTTCGCGACGCCGAGCTGCAGTTGGCTGACCTGCTCGCGTGCCACGGCAACCACGTCGGCGGGCGGGAAGTCATCCCGCTCCTGGCGGGACGCGCGGACAGCGGATTCAAGGTGTTCAACGCGTTGCTCTTCGGCATCGAGGCCCTGACGCGCGGCGGCCAGTCGCTGTTCGAGGTCGGCGACGAGCGCGAGCCGGGCGCGTTCGCGGGCGGTCCGGCCTATGAACGTGGCTCGGTAGTTGGGTGGAGCCGACGCGATCACGTTGCCGGTGCGCAAGTGCCCGATGCTGAGGTCACTGCCGGCCAGGTCGATGGCGACGGCCTGCAGCAGCCATTCGACGTGCTGCGGGTCGGCGCCCGAGCCGTTCTCCGCAACGAGAATGTCGGCGAGACTCTGCCCGGCCGCGGGACGGTCGCCGGCGAGCACCAGGTCACCGTCGCCGACCAAACGGTCGCCGGTGATCAGCGCATCGAGCAGGCCCGCGGTCAGCAGGGCACCCTCGATGCGGTCGGCCTGCTCGGCGCTGATGTGCTCGGCGAAAGCAACGGCGGCCCACAACGGCACGCCACGGCCCGGATCGCGTGGCGACCGCCACGGTGGCGCCTGCGGTAGCGGCAGCTGTCGCCGGGCCTGTTCGAGCTCGTCCTCGATTCCGGTGACTCGTTGCCTCGCATCATCGACGGCACGCCCCGCCTCGGCGATCGCGCGTTGCAGACCGTTGACGGCCGCCGCGTGGGCCCGTTCCAGATCGAGGAACGGCTGCCGCAGATCGATGGCATCCGGATCGTCGGGCAGGTTCACCGTATGGCCGTCGAGGTGGACGAGCCCGGCGCGCCACCCGGCCACCTGACGGATCCACTCGGTTGCTGCCAGGGTGGCGTCCACGCGGCCGTCCACCAGAGCTTGCTCAGCTGTGGCGGTGATGGCGTGGGCAGCGTCCACGGCGGCGTCATGGTCGGCTCGGGCTTGGCGTGCTTGTTCGTCGACGGCCGTACGGTCGATGTCGGCCTGCGCCTGCGCGTCCTCCAGGTCACGTTGGGCCTGATCGGCGACTTGTTCGGCCCTATCCCGAGCTTGCGCGGCCCGGTGTGCCGCATTCTCGGCAGCGTGCACGAGGCGGGTGCCGTGCACGACGTCCTGTTCCCGGGCTGCCAGGGCGATCCGTTCCCGTGTGGCGGTCCCGGCCTCATGCAGCCAGGCAACCAACCGGTCGGGGTCGATTCGGTCCTCGGCATCAGTCGTCAGGTCCGCCGGGACGGACGGCAGCTGGGCCCGTCGGCTGTCCCATCGGTCCAATTCGTCGAGTAGGTCCTGCTCGGCGGTACGACGTTCGGCGCGGGCATCGCCGGCGCGGTCGGCGGCACGGTCCTGGGCCTCCTCGGCGGTGCGGAGATGCCCTGCCTCGGTTCGTTGTTCGATCTGTGCCATGTCGTGCTCGTGCAGCGTTGTGTCGATGCCGTTAAGGGTTGTCGTGCGCGTCTCGATCCAGCCGCGCGGCGTTTCGGCGATCTGGGCGAGGTCAGCCTTGGGCGGTTCCTGGTCGAGGCTGTTGGCTGCCGTGACCTGTTCGGTGACCTCGGTGAGACGATCGACGAATGCGTGCGCCCCGACGTCGGCGGCTGTCGCGCGTAGCCGCGAGCCGATCCCGGTCAGATGGCGCTGACTGTTGCGGAACTGATCCGCGGACTCCACCGCCTGCTGGGCGGCGTGTTGCGACTCTTCCTGCAAGTCCAGGCCGGCTGCTTCCAGCTCGGATTGCTGCTTGCGTAGATCAGTGAGGCGTTCTTCGAGATGCGGAAGCTCGGCGCCGGCATGGTCACGCAGCGCATCCTCGGCGGCCTGGAGCCGGCCGCGGACACCGGCGATCTCACCGCGCAGTTCCTCGCGCCGGGCCTGTACCCGCGCAGCCTGTGCCTGCGCCTCCATCAACTGCTGCTCGGCGGTGCGCGCCTCGCGGGCGTGGTCGTCGAAGACCGTCTGGGCATTCGCCAGGCGGGCGGCTTCCTCGGCGATGATCGCGTCGATGTAGCGTTGGTACTGCTGCTCCGATTGTTCCAGCTGGCGAATCTCGGCACGGGCTTGCTTCAGTTGTGCCTCGAGGTCGGCGATGCGTTCCATCGTGTCGGCGATGAACTGCAACGCGCGAGGATCCAGCGCCGGAAGCGCTTCGGTCAGCACCGCGCGCATCTGATTCGGGGAGATCGCCTCTGCGGTGCGGACGCTGCGCAGGCTGCGCAACACTCCGACGAGAGCGTCGAACTGCACCGAATCCAACGGCGCGAACAACGTTGTGCGGATCGCGTCGCGGTACTGTCTCTCCTCGGCAAGGTTCACATAGTCCCGGACCTTCAAGGTGAGACGGTCGTGGGAGGTGAACAGTCGGCCGTTCCCGGCGGCAACCTGCTCGGCGAGCCCTTCGATCGGTACCGGGTCCCGCTGCCGGGCGAGGAAGAGGTCGGTGCCGACGCGGCCCGGCATGATGAAGAACGCCTTCTGCAAGCCGCTGCTCTGCGAGCGCAGCCACAACCCGGTCGTCAGGTAGCGAACCTCACCGGTGCCGCTGTCGCGGTAGCCGTACTCCAGCCACCACGCTCCGGTGCGGTCCTCCTTGACGTTGCGGTCGGTGTGCCGGTCGATCAGCGTGCCGACGGCCTCACCAGACACCGACAGCGCCTTCTGCGACACCTCGCCGTCGAGCAGTACGGTGACCAGCATCGAGGCGGTCAAGGACTTACCGGATCCGTTCGGCCCGGCCAGCGCCAGCCAGCCGTCGGCGAACATGAGCGTCTCGTCGGTCCACGCCCACGAGTTCACCGCACCGGCCCGGGTTGGCTGCCACCTGTCGGCCGCGACCGGTCCGTCGTTCCAATCCGACATCGGGCCGGCGTTGTCGTGGCTTCCGGTTCGCTGTTGGCCCGGGTGCGCGATGAGAGTCACGCCGGCTCCTCCCTCGTGTCCGAGTCAGCTTCCGTGCGGTGCCGGCCCGGACGAGCGGGCTGGCCTTGGCGTGCCCGCACGCGCCACAGGTGCACGCCCGGTGTGATCTGCCACCGCTCTTCGTCGCTGGTGACTTGGAGCAGGCCGGCGGTGACCAGTTCCGCGGCAGCGGCCCGGGCCAGGAGGGGCAGTTGTTCGGCATAGCCGGCCGCCCACCGTGGCATGTCTCGGCGGATCTCTTCGAACAATGTCGTGATCTCATCGGCGGTTACCTCGGACGCGCCATGGTGCGGCAGGTGCGACAGCAGGGCTAGCGCACCCTGCCGCTCTGTCTTGCGGCCCTGCGGGAAGTCGAAGTCAGAGGCGGTTCCCGTCGGGTCGGTGATCTCCCACCAGTCGCGGCGCACGCTGGCGATCAGCCCCAGTGCGGCTGCGATGTTCAACGCGCGTTCCCGGCCGGTCGAGGTGGCGAGGTAGCCGACCGGGTTCGGGTCGTCCTCCGGGTCAGCGGCCGGGTCGTCCGCCACCCGCCGCAGCGCGGTCAGCCGGCGCCCCTCCACGCTGGCCTGCCGTTGCGCGACGGCGTCCGGCTCGGCGTCCGGAAGCGAGACCGCTGTCAGCGTGGCGACGTGCTGACTGGGGGCCCGGCTGCTCAAAGACAACAGCGTCGGCGACAACGAGGCGAACTTGTTGGCGAGGCTGTCGCGGTCAGCGGTGATGAACACCTCCGCGTTCTCGTCTGTCACCGCCCGGTCCAGGTCCGCGTCGACGCCGATCTCCCCGTCCACCTGCAGCAGCTTGATGGCATCCACAATGTTCGCCCGTGCGGCCTGTGCTTCACGCTTGCTGACCCCGTCCGCGGCCACGATCCGGAAAGCTGGTAGCCGGCCCGTGCCCGCCTCGGCGGCGCACACCTGAGCCACCGACTGCAACAGTTCGCGCAGGCTGATCCGTGGACGTCGCCACAGCTGTTCACAGACCAGCGCGGCCAGCACCAGCACCTGGGTAGGAGCCAACTCGCCTCGTCCGCTGCGCCGCTGCAGCCGCGGTCCGCGATCCCCGGGAACATCGTCACGGCGCTTATGCAGGCGCACCACCCCACCAATGTCGTGAATGTGCAGGGTCCACCCCAATTCTGTCCGGAAGAAGTCGGTAATCTCCCGCCGGCCGCGCAGCACCACACGGTAGCGAACCGGATCCTCGGCCGAAGAGATCCGGCAGGTGAGGATCAGGTGGCGTGCCGCGTCGGCGAGATCCGGGTCGAGAAGCCGCTGGGTCATGCGGCGCCCTCCGTCATGACGACCTGCGGATCCTGGGCTGCTTCGGTCGGGGTCACGGTGATCAAGAGTTCCGGCGCCACCAGAGTCCCTTCGGCAAACCGGACCGGCAGGTGGGTCTCGGGGCGGCCCAACCGGACCCGGACTACCACGCTGGCACCCTCGGCATGGACTTCGCCATATCCGGTAGCGGCATCAATCGTGTTGCGCGCTACTTCGATCGCGCCGAGCAGGATCACCAACGCCGGTGTCTCCAGACCGGTGAAATGACTCAGCGGCACTTCGCCGTCGGTGGCCAGCAACGCGCTGAAGCGCCGCCGGTTCGCCGCAGTGGCGGCGGCCTTCTCCAGAGCGGCAGCCCGGGCAGCACCGGCGTCCGGGACCTTGCGGGGACGGCCGCTGGAGCGACCGACGCGTTCGTGCTCGCGCAGAATCACATCCACCTGGTGCCGGCTGATCCCACCGGCTGCCGGGGTGGCGTGGGCGACGTCTTCTTCGGCCGTCCCGACGACCGCATGAACGGCAGGCCATTGACCGAACGCGGCCGCGTACACCCGGCGGGCAGCCTCGTCGTCCGGCTGGGCGTACAAGCTGTAGGCGAGCTCCCGGAAGTCGGCGGCCAGATCCGACCCGCGCCGCAGGGCTGTGTAGCGTCGATCGATGGCAACCAGGAGGGTATGCACGGCGCCGGCCGCCGAGGAGATCAGTCGCTGCACCGAACCCAAAGGGGCGAACCAGGCGGCCAGGTCAGACAGCCGACGCACCCGCTCGTCGATCCAGTCCTGCTGATCCCGGGCGTCAAGCAGGCCGGCGTGCATGGCGGCGGTCTCGACCAGCGGCCGGTGCCCGGCCGACTCCAAGTCGGTCAGGGCCGCCTCGACCCGGCGTAGCGCTCGCCCATACTCGCGCGGGAACTGCCGCAGGGCCTCGATCACACGATCACGGTTCTCCCCGAACAGCAGATCATCGGTGACGTCGGACTGCACCATCTGCGCCAGCGCAGCGTAGAAGTCGGCAGTGACCCGCTGCATCTCGTCCAGCCTCGTCCGGACGTCATCCAGGTCGGTTGGCAGCAGCCCAGCGTCGGAAGAGAGATGCTCGATCAGATCACGGACCGTGCGTTCGACGCTGTCGAGAAGACGGCTCGGCAGTTGCAACGCCCGCCGCGAGTCGACGACAGCGGTGCGCACCGCGGCCACCACGGCCCGGCCGATCTTGGTCAGCGCCCAGGCCTCCTGCCGGCGGACCACCGCATCCAAACCCGCGTTGAGCGCCGCATAGTCCCGGAATGGCTCGACGAGATGCGCGCTGGTCAGGTAGTCGAGCACCGTACGCAGCTCGAACTCGGTCACCTGGTCGCGGAAGCCGACGTCGTGCATCTGTGCCCGGATGTCGGCCGGCGTCGACATCGGGGCGCGTGTCGCCAACTCCTCCAGGGCTGCCAACACTGCCGTGTTGCGCTCGCGCGCCAGGTCCTCGGGTTGGCCGAAGCATCGCCACACGACCGGATCGATGTCCTGCCACCACAGCCGTGGCGGGTTCGGCACGCAGTTCCTCCCGGACGACCGTTACCTACCGCGCCATCGTCGCGGCACTCACCAACACTTCCTCGCTACTCTCCGAGACGCACCAGTGACCGACGCCGCAACATTACGGTCTTCAGGGCCCGAAACGCAGCCCTGGCCACAGGAATCGACAGCCGGACCACCACTACTGGGCCGTCCTCGTCGAACGTCACCCGAACTAACTATCGACAGGTTGGGTCAACCTGTCTTCAGGCACGTTGCGATCAAGGACGCAGCTACCGACTCAAGAACCGCCTCAGGTCATCGACGGCTTAGATTAGCCCACCTCGCCTGACCCGGGCACGTACTGAACGTGCCCAGCCCGCCCTACGCGCTCACGCTTTTCATGATCAGTCAGACCCCGACGTAGATCAGCGACGGGGACATGTCGCCGAAGGCATGCGAGGGTCAGAGCTTACGCTGACCCGACCCGCAGGGTTTGGGCTCGCCTCTCGCGAGCGCTGCGGCAGTTTTCGATACAAGCCGACCCGCGCCGCAGCCGCATAGCGGCGAGGAGCGGGAGCGGGGTGGGGTAGCCGGGGTTGCCGCGACCGTCTCGCGGCAACGAAGCACATCGCCTGCGCCCGAGTCTTGGGCAGGAACCTGGTCCCGTTCATCCGTACTCACCTGGGCCTCGAACCCGTACGCCGACAGGGGTCGTCCGCTATTGCGCGTGATCTTGATGTCGGCGGAGGTCGGTGAGGGCCGGTAGGAGGCGGCCGAACGGATCGTGCCTCGTCACGTACTGCCTGAACGTGATTGTTCGGTCATGACAAGATCTATCCGACCGAAGGAACACCTCGTTGGTCCACTCGTACCTGCTGTCCTGCCCGCGCGTCCGGGTCCAAGCCCGATGCCGATGCCGGCTCTACCTGCCCGAGTCTGTCCGTCGGCGATCACGGACGCGGCCCTGGTGGTATGGATGGCTCTTCCGGCCCGCTGTGGCCGGGTGAGCGCGCAGCACCTCCTGCGCGCGTTGGGCTGGCTCCCGTACCACCGCCTCGACATTCAGCCGCGCCACGGCATGCTCGTCATCTGCTCGGCCAGCGACGGCCGCCACCAGGTGGGCAGCCGAGGTGACCTACCCTTGCCGGCGAATGCCCGGCACATGTGCCGCATCGAGCCCGGTCAACCCGTGCTGCTCGCTGCCATCGTTGCGCACGACCTGCTCGTCGTGCATCCCGTCCGCACCGTCGTACGCCTGCTCGCCGACCTGCACACACTTGGCGGGAGTCGGCAATGACCGCTGACCCCGCCGCCGTCGCTGCCGCTCGAGAGGTTCTGGCTCACCTGGGCGTCACGGTGACCGATCTGCAGTCTCACCCCGCGACGCCGGACGTTCTGCCGACGGTCGCCGAGTACCTGCCCCGTGTAGTCGCCGCTGCCGGGCCCGGAGCACGCCGCACCTACGGCACCTACTGGGACCGGATGGCCGCCGCGTGGACCGAGCGGCCTTTGGACACCATCACTGCCAGCGACGTCGAGGCCCTGAAACAGGCGATGATCGCCAGCGCCGTGTCGCGGCGCAACAGCCGCAACGGCCGGCACGCCGGCGAGCACCTCATCGCCGCCGCCCGCGCCTTCTACCGACGTGCCAGCGCAGACGGGCTGATCGACGCCGCCGCCAGCCCCGCGCACCGAGTCGCGAAACCCCGACGCTTACCCGGCACCCGCCGCGCGCTGACCGCACACGAGCTGAAGGAGATCAACGCGATGGCGCGCACCAGCGGGAACGACGTCATCCTCGACGCGCTGCTCCTGCGACTGCACACCGAGACCGCGTGCCGCCGCGGCGGCGCCCTGGCCCTACGGCTGGTCGACCTCGATACCACCAACGGACTCGTCCGCCTCACTGAGAAAGGATCCACTGTGCGCTGGCAGCCCATAACCCTCGATCTCGCCGGACACCTGCGAGAGCACGCCGACGCTCGCGGCGCGGTCCTGCCGACCGATCCGCTCCTGCGCGCACGCAACGGCCAACCGATCACCAGCCGCCGCTACGACCACCTGTGGGAGCGCTTGGGCGAGCGCCTGCCCTGGGTAGCCGTGCACGGCATCTCGACCCACTGGCTGCGCCACACCACGCTGACCTGGGTGGAACGGCACTTCGGCTACGGCATCGCCCGCGCCTACGCCGGACACACCGACAGCCCCGGATCCTCGACCACCACATACATCAAGGCCGACCTTCACGACGTCGCCAACGCGCTGTCCGCCATGACCAGCCAGCCTCATCCACTGGCCCGGGTGGCAGATCACGCCGGCACCTGGTCGCAGGTGAACCACGTCGCATCGCCCACGTCCGAGTAGGGGACAGTAGCCGCGTGCGGTGCCGGGCGAACCGGCTCCGAATGCACCGCACGCGGCGAGGCGAGCGGACCGGCCTTGCGGCCCTCGGTCCCAGCTGAGAGGTTCTTCGGCAGCCCGTCACGGCTGCCCCGTCGTTGGGTTGTTTTCGTGCGGCTTCTCAAGCGGTCGCGTTGGGGACCCTGAGGCGCTCGGGCCAAGCGCGTTGATGGGGTGCCGGCATGGTGATCGCGTCGGCCCTGGATGGCCCGATCGTCCCGCGCGCCCATGTTGATCCGATCCTGGTTGAAACAGCGTCTATGCATTCAGTTGTTCGAGGTCGTTTAGTGCGGCTACGACGACGTTCCAGGCGATCCGGACAGTGTCGTCATCGGGCGAGTAGTGCTGCTTGATCTGCTTCTTTGGGTGTACCAGGTTGCGGTGATTGCGCAGTACGTGGGCGTAGTCGATCACGTCTCGAGCGACCCACTGTTTCTCGGCGGCCAAGTTGATCAGTGACTCAAGATGATCGGTGGGCCGCTCGCCTCCGGTGTGTTGAGCGAGCGCCACGTCATAGAGGACGCCTTCTAGCAGGCTTCCGAGCATGATGACGGCGGCGGTACAGGCACCGGATTGCCAGCAGATGTGGGCCTCGTTGAGCCGAGCGGTGAGGTGGCGGCCGAAGTCCCGGTCTTTCAGGATGTTGGCGAGGCTCGCGGTGAGTTCCAGCGGCACCTGCATGGTAGGTCGCGTCATTGTCGGGGTCTGCGTGACGAGTTCGGGCCGGCCCGATGCGTAGCGGATCTGATAGCCCTCCACGGCGAGTAGGCCGTTGAGGTCGTCGATGAGGTGGCGCCGAGCCTCGTCGTCGTCGAGATATTCGCGGGGATCGGCGAGGCGGAGCAGCAGTCGGCGGAGCCCACCAGGGTCGCGACGGCGACGCAACGTATGGAGGACCCATTCACGGCGACCGCCGTTGACGTCGCCTACGCGGCGCCAGCCTGCGGCCTCGAACAGGGCGGTGATCTGTCGGCCGGTCCGATAGTAGGGGGTGCTGTCGTCGCCGCAGATGAGGTCTGCGAGTCGGTCGAGGACGTTGCCGTCGAGCTCGACAGTGACCTCGCTGCTGTTGTTCATGGGATCAGTTGTCATAGGTTCTGCTCCTCATGCTCGAAAGGCAACGCGATCGGCTCCCAGGCATTGGCAGGAGTGTCCGATGCGCTCCGCGGGGAGATCCCACGTTCGGTGAGCCGGGCGAACAGGGTCGCTAGCTCCTTGTTGGCGTCGAGCTCGAACTCACTTTCGCGGATGCGGATGACTTCCCAGCCCATGCGGAAGAGTTCTCGGTCGCGACGCCCATCGGAGACGACGTCCGTCGGTCGGGTGTGCCAGCGGTGGCCGTCGCATTCCACCGCGAGCCTGCCGCCGCTTCCAACGACTACAAGGTCAAGCGTGCGCGACCCAACCTTGAACTGGGGCACCACGTGGTAGCCGCGACGTTTGAGGATTCGAAATACACGCTGTTCGAGCAAGGATTCGAACGGAGCGCACTGGCGGTCGGCGCTGACGCTCTTGAGGTCTGGCGAAGGTCCGAACACGGACGGCGGGTTCAGCATGTAGCCGATCAGTGAAGCCCGCAGGTCGTCGGGTTTGTAGTCTTTGGGCGGCACGGAGGTGAACAGCCAGAGTTGGTCGCGAGCGCGACTGGCGGCGACGTTGTAGTTTTGGTAGAGGTTCTCGCCGACCCGTCTGGGCGCCGCAGTGACGACTGTGGACAGGAAGATGACGTGACGCTCTGCTCCTTGGAAGGTGGGCGCCGAGCCGACGCTAATCTGGCGGGCGGCGCGGACTTCCGGTGCGATGGCCGCGTTGATCTCGTGGTCAAGGAGTTTGATTTGTCCGTGTCCGTGCAGCACGATAACGCCGAACGTCTTGCCCGCATATTTGGGATCGTTCAGGCATTCAAGCAGTTGCGAGACGATACGTTTCGCCTCTACCGGGTTGCGGATTGCCTGTGCAGATCCCTCCTGGTAGGCGCCCTCGACGTGAGAGACGCGCAGCGGATCCAGATCGGTAGCTTTCCTCTCACGCAACGGAATGATCTCACTGGCCCCGCGGTAGAACTGCTCTTTCGACCAGTTGATGATTTCAGGCATGCATCGGAAGTGTTCCCGTAAGCGGACGACGGCGTCTTTTCCGGATCGCGCCGAGAGGAGGCCGTACAGGTGAGCCTTAGGAGTGAAGTGATACCGGATTTCGGGATCAAGGTCACCCAGGTGCTCCGAAAGGGCTCGAAAGTGTTCGTCGAAGGTCCTGCCCATCCGATTGGGTGCCGGGGTGCATTGCTGGTCGTCGCCGACAACGATGATCCTTGGTGCCAGCCACAAAAGAAAGAGGTGTTCCAGCCCAACCTGACTCGCCTCATCAACGATGACTACATCGAAGGCATTGCGTTTGACGGTCAGATTCTCTAGGAGGCTTGGCAGGGGAATTACCCAGGCAGGCACGATGCTCTGTGCTTTGTCCATCGCCGCCTGCGCTGCCTGACGCAGCTCGCGAACCTTACGTCCGCCGCCGGCCCCGATCTGCTTGCGGAACCCGCGGAAGCTGCGGAGGGCCCGCATGTCGGCGTCGGTCATGCGGTTGACGAGCGCCCGAGTTGCTTCGGCCGCTGCGAGCTGCTCGGTGACCTGGGCAAGGTGTATTTCGACGTCGTCGTAGTCCCGTCTGACCTCTTGTTCCGTGCCGGCTGTGCGCTGTGCCCGCACGAAACGGTCCGCGTGGTACCAGGCCCACGCCGCAGGCAGATCCCGCATGCGGGCGTCCCAGCGAGGATCGAGGCAGCTGTCTTGCAGCAGGTGAAGCAGTTGCGGATGCGCACTGTCCAGTAGCTGCGTGAGTCTGAGGCGGCGCCGCTCGGCGTGCTGCTCGCGGCGCGCAGTGTCCAGTGCATCGATTGCGTGGTGGTATTTCTCGAGGGATCGCTGGTCGATGGCGGCGATGAGGAGTTCAACCTCGGGGCACGGTTTCTCGCGCGTCAGGTGCCTTCGGACTGCGTCGCGGTGTCCGGCTATGGCGGCCTGCGCTGCTCGCAGGCGGATGTGGTGGCGGGCGGCTGCGGTCGATGAGATCACCACGATGACGTCGTCAGTGGTGGGCATCCTGGTCGGCAGACCGGCGGCTTCCAGGTGGTCGCGGATGGTGGTGTGGACGGCGGCGAGTTGTTGGACGTGCTGAAGTAGGCGGTACGAATCTTGCAGCTCGGACAAGGTTGCGGTCACACGGCCAGGCGTGACAACGACTCCGACGTCGGCCCACAGCCGCAGGAGTTGAGTGGTTTCGATATGGACTTCTAGGTGGTCAAGCGCGGCGTCTAGCAGAGGCACCGTGGTCGGCGGCCTTCCATCGACGCGCATGCCGCTGATCAGTGCGGCGGCCTTGATGCGGGCCGGTTGGACGGCGAGAAGCGTGCGACAGGTCCGACTCGTTAGGTGAGTGCGGAGTTCGCGGCCCACGGCGAGCATGTGGCGGGCTTGCCCTAGGTCGAGTTCACCAGTGTTCGTGAAACGCACTTCCGCACCTAACGCGTGCATCCGAAGTTTGGCCTGCAGGCGCTCGGCGCGGCCGGCGACCTCGGCCACGTGCCGCCACAGGGATTGCCGCCGTCCCGAGAAGTGGTCTGCGATGGCACGTGCCACCCAGTTCGGCGACGACCCGGAGTCCGCGTCCACTCCGAGACGCTCCACGATTGCGGTGAAGCGCTGCCCGAGCAGATCCAGGTCCTTCAGCATGTCCTCACCGGCAGCCGCCAAGCGGGGCGCCCACACGTTGATGTGTTCCTGGACGGCGGCCGTGGCGTCGAGTTCGGCGTCGAACGCCTCGGCGAGCGCGGCCGGCGTAGGTAGGTTCGACAGGTCAGGGATCAGTTGGGCGAGGCGGGCAGATCGAGCCGGGTTCGTCGTTCGAAGCAGATGCACCAGTTCGGTAGCTTCCGCTGTCGTCAAGGGTGGCCTGTCGGGCAGGCCAGGTACGGCCGGCGGCATCCAGTCAAACTGCTTCGCGTTGCCCTTGACGTGGCGTGCGATCTGACCAAGTGATCCCCGGTAGAGCTCGGTGCTGAACCAGGGCACGACCGGGTCGTGAGCGATGAACTCCACCTCACGTAGCTGTTGAATGCGGCGGTTGAGGTAAGCGGACCGAGACCGCAACTCGTGCCGTTCGCCGCGAAGCGCCTCAACCTGCTTGGTCAGTTCCTCCGTATCGGCGTACGCGGTCAGGTGGGACAGAGCGTCAAGACCGAAGCCGACCTCGGTAGCCGCGTTTCTGCCATCAGTCATCAGCACGCAGAGATCACGCAACGACGTCGGTACCTTCTCGCGAAGCTCGCGCAGCGCCTGATCCTTCTGGCTCGTGACGAGCACCCGCTGACCGCGCGCCAGGAGCGCCGACACCAGATTGGCGATCGTGTGCGTCTTGCCGGTGCCCGGTGGCCCCTGAACCACGACCCCCGTCTCGGAGCGAAGCAGCTCGATGACGTGCATCTGCTCATCGTTCGTCGCCTTGGGAAAGAGAGGGTCGCTACCGAGCACGTCGCCCTTGACAGCGCCCTGACTCCTCAGCCACCCGTTACGCTGCTCGGGCTCCGTGTCCACCACAAGCTGAGCAAGTGCGACGGGAACCTGTGCGTCAGGTTGTCGCAGCGCCTCTCGGATGTGCTGGTAAGCCTCAGCAAGGAGCACCCGACTGCGCCGACGTACCAACAGCGCCGGCGACAAGCTGACCACCGGGAAGCTCGGCAACTCATCACCCGCCACCGCGGGATGGTCCTCCTGTTGTACCGCGGTATCCAGGCATTCCTCGATGAGGCTCACGATCGGAGGCAGCAAAGCTAGCCATGGAATGTCTCCGTCGACGATCTCCTGACGGTGATGCCTCCCACGCTCACTCCGGAACAGCTCCTGATCGCCAAGAAGTTCCCGGTCTTCGATCCTTCTACGTCCCGTCCCCATCGACACCGACACCTCGGCGGTCGCTCTGTCCAGTCGAGCGACTACACCCTCGGCCATGATGTGACGACGAAAACGGGTGCCGTCCGGCGCCGTCCACCGAAGCAGGCCGATCCCGAGAACGAACTCGTACTCGTCGTCCTGCTGCTCCATGGTCTTGGCAGCGCGCTCAAGTTGCTCGTACAACCGCCCGACAGCGTGCAGGCGCCGAGCCTCGTCGGACCATGCTTGCCACTGCTCAACCCAAGCGTCGAAAGCGCGCACGATCCGCCCCGGCGGCGCCCCGCGACTGTCGTCGCTGCGCAGCTGGGCGTCCAGCAGGCGTGGCACGGAACCAGCGAAACCGCCCATGGAGTCCATGTCGATCCACTCGTGTAGCAACTCCGGTGGCGCCGGCTCCGCCGGTGGCCGAGACGGACGCAGTCGCATGATCACGTCATCGGCGGGGCTAGCCATCCACTGAATACCCCGCGGCAGAGCATCGAGCCAAATGACCGGATCAGGCGCGTCTGGGTCCTCCAGAATGTCGCACACTGGGTCCCGCTCGACTGCGGCCGTCACGTCCGCGAGAAACTCGACCAGCTTCGTCGTCTTCTCGATCGCAATCTGACTGAGAGTCACGCTCGCATGCACCCCCTGTAAGTTCACGGCAACGCCACAGACTGCGCCGCCTTCCACCAAGATCACAAGAGCGATGCCGTAAGCGCAGCGTGAGTGAACGGTCCGAGCAGGGGTGCAGCAAGAAAATCGGGCCCCGTCGCCACCTCACCTCTGCGGTGTTCGCGAGCGGCGCCGCGATAGTCTGCAACGGATGAAGCTGTCCGCTCGAAGGTGAGGCTTGCCCGATGGGTACCAGCTACGAACCGATGAGTCTGGCCAGGCTGGCCACCCATCTGGTCTCCGCGGACACCGACCAGACTCGCTGGAAGCTCGTATGGGAGTTTCTCGAGGAGTACCGCTGGGAAACCGCCGAAACCAGGGTTGACCTGTTAAGCGATGAGCCCGGCCTAACCGGGGACCCGCGGTGGGACGCGCTGCTTGCCGCGGTCGCGGAGCATTTGCTAGCTCAGGCGGATCTTGCTCCGCCCGCATGGGTCGACGCACGTGTGCTGCGCCGGGCGTGGTTCCCGGCCGAACTGGCCATCCACCGGGCCGACGCCCTGGCATGGGCCCCGGCTGCATTCCGAAAGCATGGCGTGTACCTGTCCGTTCATGACCTGGCTGCGGCGTGAGCGGGTCAGACGGCGTCTTGATGGGGCGCCTGGAACTCGAACGCGCGTTCACTCACCTGGGCGATCGGCTTGCCCGTCGCGGGGTCGTCGCCGACATCTTCATTGTGGGTGGTGCCGCGATGGCGCTCGCCTACGATGCGAAACGGGTCACCAGGGACGTCGACGCGATGTTCGTCCCGCACGGGGTCGTCCTTGACGAGGCGCGTGCAGTGGCCGACGAACTAGGCCTGCCGCCGTGGTGGCTCAACGAGCAGGCCAGCGTGTATGTCTCCGGCAAGGACGACCCGGGCAGGCGACGGGTCTTCGACCACCCTGGCCTGCGCGTGATGGCGGCCTCGCCGGAGCATATCTTCGCGATGAAGGCGCTCGCGGCGCGGACCCGCGACGTGGACGACCTTCGGACCCTGGCGGCGCTGGCCAAGGTGGCGACAGTGGATGACGCCCTACGTCTGTGCAGCGACTTCTACCCTGACGAGGTCATTTCGCCGCGGGCCATGGGAGTCATCCGCGAACTGTTCGAGTAGGTCGAGCACTGCCGCCGAGTGCTTGAAGGACCCCGGCAGTACCGGTCTTCAATTGGTTAGCCTGTGTATTTCGCGCGTCGCAAGAGCGAGTTGGCCGAATCCGTTGAAGTTCGAGGCAAGCCACCGAGAGGCAGGACCTGTTTGGGGTCTCGCCTGAGTGAGTGTTCGGCGACGGCGTGGCGGTCTGCCCAATCGAGTCCAGGACCCGCGCTGCCTGGAAACGGCGGATGCTTGTGTGTTCGCGCCACGAACACACCAGGGCGCAGGCCGGCGACGCCCGGCGCAGCCGAAAGGCAAGCACTTGAGCCAAGTCTGGCCGTACCGTAATCTACGAGCATGCGCACTCGAAATGTGCACAGATGATACGTACAGGTGTTCGAATCCCCCCTCGGACACAATTTAGTACATGATCCACTTGGGGTTGCCTGAGCGGATATCGTGCGGGCTGTCGGCCGGTAAGTCAGGGTCAGCCCCAGCTCGCGGTAGATCAGTGCCTTGTCGGCGGGGTCGGCGTCGCGGAGCACGGTGGTGATGTTTCCCAAGGCTTCTATGATGCGCTGGATCTCGTCAGCGCTCATCGTCCGACGTCCGGTGAGGCGACGCAGGGTGGCCTCGGCGGTGACCTGTTCGGCTTGCACGTCGGCGATCCACCGGCTGACGACGGTGGGGTCGGCGCCGCTGTCGAGAGCGGCGCGGTAGCGGTCCAGTCGACTGGTGCATGTGGCGAGGGTTTCCCGTGCGGCTTTGATCCCCTGTTCGTCGACGTCGTCGTACTGCGCGTCGGCCATGGCCTGCACAGTTGCGGTGAGTCGGCTGGGTGAGAAGGCTCGGGCGAGCCATGGGTCGAGTTGTTCGAGAATGTGGTCCTCGCGGACGTAGACGCTGCGGGGGTGGGCGATGCGGTTGGCGTCGGCGTACTCGGCGGCGTAGGTGCAGCGGTAGTGGTTGCGGTCGTTGTTGAAGCTGCCGATCATGCGCCGCTGGCAGATGCCGCAGTGCAGGAGGCCGGACAGCACGTAGTTGCGTTTGCTGGCCCGCGGTTTTCTGGTTCCGTCGGGGCGCCTTCCCGCGGTGGCGATGAGGGCTTGCACGCGGATGAAGGTCTCGTCATCGACCAAGGCATCGTGCGCCAGGGCACCTGAGTAGATCCATTCCTCGGCCGGGTTCCACCGCATCTTGGTCTCGTGCCCGAGGGCGACGTCGTCGACATCGATGAGGATTTCGGCCTTGCGTTGTTTGTTCCAGACCTGCCGGCCGGTGTAGCGGGGGTTGGTCAGGATGACCCGGATGGCGCTCTTGCTCCACGCCGTCTGCGGTGCGGGTTGCGCCGTCGGTCGTAGGCGGAGGGGGAGAGGATGCCGTTGCGGGTGAGTCCTTCGGCGATGGCGAGGATGCCGTTTCCGGCGAGGTACTCGGCGTAGATGCGCCCTACGACGGCTGCGGTGAGCGGGTCGGGTTCCAGGCGGTGCAGTCGCCGACCGTCGGCCGCCTTGCTCGGATTTGGGTGGGGGCCGGCGTCGACGAGTCGGTAGCCATAGGGCGGTCGTCCGCCGAGGAACCGTCCTTCGGTGGCGGCTTGGGCGGCCATGGCGCTGCGCACTCGTACCTTGATGCGGTTGCGCTCGCCCTTGCTCATGCCGCCGTAGAGGGCCATGACGAGGTCGTGTGCGTCGCTGCCCGGGTCGACGGCTCCGCCGACCTCCGGCACCCATAGCCCGACACCGTAGTGCTCGAACAACGGGAAGGTGAGCCCGAACTGATTGCCGTAGAAGGCGCGTTGCGGCTCACCGATGACCACGGCGTCGAAGCCGCGCCGCGGGTCGCGGAGCGCGGCGAGTAGGCGGGCTGCCTCGCGGCGGCGTTTCCACGGCACCGAGCGGGACAGGCCGACGTCGAAGAACTCGGCGACCACCTCCCCGCCTGCTGGCTCGATCAGCGCTCGTGACCGGGAGAGCTGCCAGGCCCGGGAGGCTTCCGGGTCCTGCTGGTCCTCAGTCGAGACTCGCCCGTAGAAGGCGAAACAACGAAGCGGCTGAGGAGCAAGAGTGCGCACCGTGGAGACATGGTTCTTGTCTGTCCATTCCATTGCTATTCTTCCTTGCTCTGAGGGTCACGAGTTCGTTGATGCGCGGCCAGCAGCACTCGTAGCAGTGCGCGCGCGGCGACCTGGTTGAGATTGGGCGGATCCGCTGGCGCGATTACAGTCAGTCGCCGCGGGTCCTGTTTGTGTGTAGGCTGTTCCTTGGGGTAATTGTATTCGGGTTCCTGGGAAACCGGGAAATCTGGATTGTGTGGTGTCATAGGCGCTCCAGGGGGTAGCGGCCATCGTTTGATTGGCCTGACACGAAACTGTCATCGGGTGCCTCCCTTTGGTGGCTTGACAATTGCGAAAATAGAAAGCCCGCAGAGCGTGAGCTCTGCGGGCTCGTCGTTATACGACGACATGAAGGCGAAGCGGGGCCGCCGAACTGGCGGTGGGGCCTACGCTGTTTGAGTCGCTATGGGGCTATCCGGTCACGGCGGCAAGTAGCTCAGCGGCAGTCGTCAGAGGGTTTGTCCGTCGATGACGCGGCGTAGTACTCGCCCGGTGGCCGGGAACGCGAGCCGCAGCGTGTGTGCGGTGAGTGCGATGGCCCACCAGGTGACGGCGACGAGGTATCCGATTATCAGGGCGCTGTTGGTGTCGTAGGTGACGACGATGGCGTAGCCGATGGCGAGGCCCGGTGCGGCGATGGCGCGGGTGGTGCGGTTTCGGATGGCGGTCAGGGAGGTGGCGACGCCGATGAGCGCAGCTCCGGCGCTGGCGATAAGGCCGGGCATGCCGATTACGTCGACCGGTGGGGTGAGCGTGAGGGCGGCGCGCATGAGGTAGATGCCGGCGGTGGCGATGGCGGCCTGCAGGATCGCCGGTCGAGTACGGGCCAGCCAGGCGGGCAGCGCTGGAGCGGGGATTCGGGGTGCGGTAGCGGCGATGACGGCGGCGCAGACGGCAAGCGGCAGTGCAGCGCCGAGTGTCCATCTCAGGTATGGGCTGTAGTCGAATTCGACGGAGGTCCCGGTGGCGAGGCCGTAGAGGGCGGCGGCGATGACGCCGCCGACGGCGGTGGTGAGGTATCCGCGTCGGATGAGGCTGCCGGTCGTGGGTTCGGGTGTGGACGGGGTGGGCGCTCCGGCGAGCCAGGTGGTGGGGGCGAGGTGCGCCACGGCGAACGCGGTGAGCATGGCGAGCGCCCCTGCAGCCCCGAGCTCGGGTAGCGAGAGGCGGACACCGACGACCTGGACGGAGTAGATGGTGGTGATGTCTGCGGTGAGGATGGCTTGCAGGAGCAGGATGAGCGAGCAGGCGCCGAGGAGGACGACAGTGGTCAGGTCCCGGATGCGTAGCCGGACTCGTGGTAGCTGGCTGTCGGCGGCGGTGGTTGTTGCCTGATGGTGGGGTGCGGTGAGGGCCAGCGCGCCGTCCGCGAGGGCGTGGGAGTGCGCGGTGAGGGTGGTAGGTGTGAGATCGGTAGCTGCGGCGAGCCGGTCTCGCAGGCCCGGGACTGCTTCGGCTTCGCGATGAATCACGCCGCCGAGGTGCCGGCGGTCCACGTCGGCCGCGCCGAGGACGTCATGAACCGCCGCGTCTACCTCGTCGAGGAGGGGCTGGGCGGCCTCGGCGACATCGTCGCGGGTGATGACGGCGGGCTTGCGGGGCGCGGGAAGCAGGACTGGCGCGCGGTCCTGAGTGGCCAGGAGTTTCCTGGCCTGACGGACGGACTCGACCAACGTTTCGTCTTGCCCGTGTGTGGGTTGGGCTGTCTCGGCTCGTATCGGGTCGTCGACCGTGGTGTTGGCGTCGATGATTAGCTGGGCGAGAACCTGGTCCAGGGCGCGGGTGGGATTGATCGATCGGGTTGCGAGTTCGCGGTATCCGTCGGGGTCGGTCTGGAGGACGGTCAGGGTGATCGGGTGCCGGTCGGCCTGGCAGATCAGCAGGCATGACCCGTCAGGAGTGATGCCTTCGTGGGCTCTGGCGTAGGCGGCGAGTGCTGCTGGCGCGGTGACCATGGCGGGGGCGGGCAGGCCGGCGCCGGCCGCGGCGTCGGTGAGGTGTCCTCGTCGGCGCGGCCCCCAGCCCGAGGGGATGGTCACGGTGAGGGCGGTGACGGGTTCCGCGGCCTGGCGGGCGGCCTGGTCGGCGACGTGCCGTAGCTGCCCGGCGAGTAGCTGCACGACATCGACCGGCGAGTCGGTCCCGGCGCTGGTGAGCAGCTCCAGCGGTTCGTGGATGAACTGGCGATTCCCTAAAGGCTCTGGTGGTGCGGTAACCCGTGCAGGTGACCGGTGGGGTCGAGCGCAATGCCGTGCGGCATGACGAGGCGGCCGTTGAGCATGACGGGGATGCGGGCACCGTGCAGGTCGGTGGTGGCGGCGATGGCCGACGAGCTCAGATCGATCGACAGTCGGATGCCCCCGCTTGGCATGAGCGGCAGTGTCCCCCGACGGGGGAGTAGACCGTCAACCACCTTCTCACCGCGTGATCCTTTGTGCGCGCATGGTGAGAATCCTTCTCCACGGGATGGCCGTCGCCGCGCCTCGTCGTGTAAGAGGCCGCGCAATTAGGCGGGTTCATGGTCGGCGGGTGGTGCGGGTGTCCCAGCGGTAGAGGGTCCAGGCCTGGCGGATGAGGCTACGGACGGTGATGATGGCGTCGGCGAGGTCGAAGTAGGCGTGGACGACTGTCTCCTTGCGTTCGTAGCAGCGTTGGAGCCGGTTGAAGGCGTTGTGCCAGGCGTTCGTGCGTTCGATGTGCCACCGTCCGGTTGCCTGGACGGGGGCCTTGACGCCTTTGCGGGCGATCTCGCCGGTCAGGCCGCGTCGGGCGAGGAGGTCGCGGGTCGCGGCGGAGTCGTAGCCGGCGTCCAGGTGCACGGTGATGTCGTCGGGCAGGTGACCGAGGTCTTCGAGCCGGTCGAGGGTGGGTTCCAGCAGCGGGGAGTCGTGGCGGTTGGCGCTGGCCAGGACGCGTCCCAGCGGGATACCGCGGGCCTCGACCATCATGGAGCGTTTCATGCCTTGTTTGCCGCGGTCGACCGGGGACCTGCCGGCGGCCTCGCCGCCGCCGGGGGCCTTGGTGATGCACCCGTCAACGGCGATGTCGTCGAGCAGCAGGCCGACGATGCGGTCGTAGGCGTCGAGCGTGATTGTCTTGAGCTGGGCGAACACGCCGAGGTTGATCCATTCGTCGCGGCGGTTGCGGATCGTGGTGGCCGAGCAGGTCGAGTCGGCGATGGCCTCGTACGAGCAGCCGAACCGCAGCACTTGCAGGAGCTTGTCGAACACGATCCGGTCGGCGACGCGTCGGCGGTGGCAGCCCAGGGGGTGGCTCGGATCGGTGGCGGGTCGTGTGGGCAGCAGCGCGGCGAACTGGTGCCACAAGGGGTCACTCAGCCAAGATGGGACAGCGGGCACAGGCGTTCCAGTGATCACTAGGCGTAGGAACCTTCATGATCACTGATGCCTGTGCCCGTCTCCTACCCGCCCGACCCCCACTGACCTATTTGCGCGGCCTTTAAGCGGAAAGAAGATCAGCGTCAGGCGCGGGGGAGGAGACGCATGCCGCAGGAGCCCCCGGTTCGAGGTGACCGGCTAACCGACTACGTGCGCCCCACGGTCTACACCCCACGCCTTGCGTCACCGTCCCGCCGTCGCACGGCGAGGGCGGCGACCGTGGTCCGGGTGACCCGCGCCTTCATCGGCGCGGTGGCCTTCCTGGGCGGGATACCTGCGCTGCTGTTGTTTTTCGGCGGTAGTCCAGTTCGGCGGCTGCCGTCGTGGCCGCAGGTGGTGGCGTGGTTCGATCAGCCGAGCGGACGGTTCACCCCGACCGTACTCACCGGCGCGGCCATCTGGGCACTGTGGCTGCTGTGGGCTGCGCTGGCGCTGCTATTGGTCGCCGAACTGCTCGCACTCGTGACTCGGTGGCGGATCCCGGTCCTGCGGCTCCCCGCACCGCTGCACCGGCTCGTGTTCGGCCTGGCCGGTACCGCGGCGATCGCCGTCACCTCCGTCGGCAACCTCAACCTCGCCAGCGGCGGCGACAGGTCGCCCGCCGCCATCGCTTCGCCTGAAAGGGTCATTCCTCGGCAAGCCGTTGCGCGAGGACCCGCGCTGATCCAGGTCGCCGACACCCGCTACATCTACACCGTCGAACGACACGACACCCTGTCCAAGATCTCTGAGGAGTGGCTCGGCGACGCCAGGCGGTGGCCAGAGATCTGCCGCCTGAACAAACACCGCCACTTCCCCCGAATCGGCGGCACTCTACGCGACTGCGACCTCATCTACCCCGGCTGGGACCTGCGGCTGCCCGCTGATGCCCGCCCACCCCAGACTGCCACTCCAGCAACCCCGGACCCGTCTCGTCCTACGACGCCACCACCGGCGACGGTCACCCCTGGGCCATCGCCGAGCGTCGGGGCAGACGCGCCGAGTCCGACCGTGTCGCCCAAGACGACGGAGCACGAATCAGCCGCCACCCCCGACAGCACTGCACCGGCAACCCCGAGCGTGCGAGAGTCAACCCCCTCTAACGAGCCGGCGAACCCCATCCCCGCTGCCACGGCGTCGCCGTCCACCTCACCAACCGCTGGCTACACGCGAAACCCGGGCGTGGCGACCGACGAGCACGGGGTACAGCTCTCACCAGCCAATTGGCTGCCCTGGTCACTCGCCGCCGCGATCGGCACCGCGGCTGCTCTCGTGTGGCGTCAGCGGCGGCGCCGCTACACCGGTGAACCCGACGATGACCCGCCCACCGAGCTACCGCCCGCAGTGGTCGAGCTGCGCCGCGCCGTGGCCCGTAACCCCAAACTTCCGGACCCCGATGCCGATGACACCGAACCACCCGCATCGGTGCCCGACCTCGCCCCCATACCGACAGGCGGAATCGGGATCGTCGGTGACGGCGCATCCGCTGCCGCCCGAGCAACGCTTGTCGCCGTGCTGGCAAACAGCGGCCCTTTCCACCCCGACGCACGCGGTGAGGTCGTCATCGACGCCACTACTCTGGCCATGCTGTTCGGCCCAGACACAGTCGCCGTTGGTCCGTGGCCGCGCCTGCTCGTGGCCGACGGCATCGAGGATGCGCTCACCGTCGTTGAGTCCCTGCTGCTGCGCCGCAGCCGCATCCTGAACGAGCACGCGCTAACCGACCTGGACGAGCTGCGGCGGGCCGGGCCCGACGAGAAAGCGCTGTCGCCGGTCATGCTCATCACCGAGACCCCACCCGCAGACGTCCGTATGCGCGCTGAGTCAGCTCTCGCGCTGGGCCGAAATCTGCACGTGTCCGCCTTGCTGCTCGGCGAATGGGCACACGGCGCCACCGTCGAGGTCGCCCCAGGACGGACACACCAAGCTCATCTCCGGGCAGCCCGTCGAACCAGTGCCGCCGCGGCTGCCCGTGCTCGAACCAGCCACAACGATCCAGATCCTAACCACGCTGCGCGAAGCACAGACCGGTGAACCAGCCACCACCGCCTCACCAGCCGTACCGGTCACGGTCGTTCCCCTGCACGCCAGCCGCGCACAGAACACGCCGGACGCCATCGACCTACCCGCTCCGGTCATCCCCAAGCCCAAATCCGGCACCCCGTCAAGAAGGGCGCGGCTGCGCGTGCTCGGCTCGCCGCGCATCGAAGACATCACTGCGGAAGGCCGGCCACTACGAGCCAAAGCCCTCGAACTCGCCGTACTCCTGGCCTGCCATCCCGACGGCCTCACCACCCGCGACATCGGCGAATACCTCGAACCCGACGCCCGCATCAGCCAAGCCGACCAACGCGTACACACCAACGCCTCGAACCTGCGGCACGTCCTTGGCCGCGCCGGCACCGCCGACACGAAGAACGCCTACGTCATCAAGACCGCCGGACGGTACCGGCTCGATCCCACCACCGTGGACGTCGACGTGTGGACCCTCCGCGACCTGCTGCGCGTCGCGACCCTCGCCACCGAGCCACGCCGTCGCGAACTGCTCACCGCCGCTTGTGACCTCTACACCGCGCCCCTCGCTGTCGGCCAAGACTACGAGTGGTTGCAGCCGCACCGCGAGACGGTCCGTCGCTGGGGCACCGAAGCCCACCTCCTACTCGCCGACGACCTGCTCGACCACGACCCGCAGGCCGCATCCGAGCTTTTCGACAAAGCCATCGGACTCGACCGCTACAACGAAGCCCTTTACACCAAAGCCATGCACGCCCGCCACGCCCTCAGCGACCCCGACGGCATCCGCACCCTCCTGCGCGCCCTGACCAAAGCCCTCGCCGACCTCGACGCCGAACCACAAGACGACACGATCACGCTCGCCACCCAACTCCGCACCAGCCTCACCGAGACATGACCGCCTCTGCACCACTGCGCCAACTGCCCGAAAGCGTCACACGGTCACCGGGTGCGAAGTCGACGTGACCCGGCGCCGAGATGGCCGACATCGGATGGCTTCCGTCTGCCGTGGCGCGACGATGCTTCCGCGCCGTTGGCTGCTCTACGCGGGGCAGCGCCTTGAGGCGGTGGAGCTCCTGGAGTACGCCGGGGGTGACCTGGCGGACGGCACCGTGGCGCTGGGCCTCGCCGATGGCTGGCTGACGATCTACAACGCGCTCGACGAAAATGGGATCGAGGTCGGCGAGATTTCCCCGCAGTACCGCCGACACCGGTTCAACTGAGCCGCAATCCTTTCAACTCGACCAGGCAAGGCGGTCGACGGCATGGGCGGACGCCCGTGGAGCCGGGCGCACTACGATTGGGGCCCGGCCTGCCCAACGCGCGGCGCCGGTACCGCGCGTCACTGAACCCAGGGGTGGCAGCACCGTTCGAGTCGGGCCAGGCTCCGGGGAGCCCGCTCAGATTGAGCGGGCTCCCGAAACGATCAAGCCGGGCCCAATAGCTACGTGCAGCCGTGCGGAACGCGGCATGTGAGTAGGTCAACCATCGGCGGTTGGGTAGGGCAAGCACCTTGTCCGGCCACATGTGACGAAAAGCGGCGCGCCGATGGAGCCAGTCCACCACGATGATCACTCCATCGGAGACAATCGCGCCAACATCCCGGGGACTACTGTCAACGGATCCGTCGGTCGGCCAGCAAGGATGCTGGTCCGGCGGCGCGGCCGGCTCGGCAACTGACGGTGGTGCAAATCTTGGCGGGACGGGCCGAATCCAACCACGGCGAGGGGACGTCGATGAGTCTGCTGGAGACCCTGATGACGCAGGTGCCGGCGCTGATCGGTGTGGTGGTCGGCACTGTCGGCACGATCATCGCCACGACAGTGGCTGAACGGGCCCGGTGGCGGCGCAGTCAAGTGGTGCGATGGGACGAGCGGCGGCTGGACGCCTACGCCGATTTCACGCGTGCCGTGAAGGAGATCCACCTGCTGGCGCTGGGAATGCTCAGCGCCCACCGGCCCGGCGCGCGTACCCCCGCACTTGGCCGCGAGGAGGGGTTAGCCCGGTTGGCTGAGGCGGATGTGCGGCACACGTTGACCTGGGAGGCGGTTCTGCTGCTCGGTGATGAGGTCACCGTAGGGGCAGCCTCCGCGTGGCGTCACGCCGTACGAGCTCTGGAGCAGGCGGCGCGTTCCTTGCCGGACCCTCCCGACGATCTTACGGACCTGGTCCGGCGGGCCGATGAAACTCGTGACGGCTTCTACCGGGCCGCGCGAGGCAGCCTCGGTGTCCGCGGCGGCACCATCGACCAGGTGCGGCGGCCAGCCGACAATCAGGTGCCGGCCATACGCCTCTGACGTAGCTCCGTGGCACGAGCACTACGCGGCATGAGCGGACGCCGTCTCAGACGCCACGGACGAGAGCAAGGGGTAGGATATAGCGCTTGTGGATCTCGTAGCTCGCCTGCTGAATACACTGGCGAACCAGCCCGTGCATCCGGCCGAGTTCGAGCGATGCGCGTGTGCACTCCTGCAACCGCGCTATCCGGGCCTTTCTGCCGTCGAGGGCGGCCACGACTTCGGGCGTGACGCCGACATCTACTTTCCGTTCGGTAGTGGGGACACGCGTAGCCGGGGACGACTTCTCGTTACGACCGGTGATCCGGCCGCGAATCTTCGGACTGGGCTGCGGCGGATGCGGGAGGAGGGCCTGTCCGTCGACTTGGTGGTCATCGCCTGTATCCGGGCAGTCAGTGCCCGTGAGCGAGCCACCTTGAACGACATCTGCGCGGAGTGCGAACTGGACCCGCCGCATGTCTACGCCCGCGATTGGTTCGTGGCCGAACTCGTCCGCGAGCCGGTGTGGCGGCAACGGCTGCTCGGCATTGGTGGCGAACTCGGTGCGCTCGTCGACCGGCCGCTGGAGATGCTGGAGCAGGCGACGGTCTCGGTCGCTTTGGTCGGTCGGGATATCGAGCTGTCGATGCTTCGCAACGTGATCGCGGACGGCAAGGACGCGGTCGTGACGGGCGTCCCGGGCGTCGGGAAGACCCGGGTTCTGGCTGAACTCGATCGATCGGTGGTGTTCCTGGAGCAGGCGGAGCCGGGCCGGGTTATTGATCATTTGCTGTTGCGGTCCCCGTCCGCTGTGGTGGTAGATGATGCGCACGCCCGTGTCGACGAGTTGCGGGTCTTGCGGCGTGCGCGCCTGCAGGAGGACCTTTCCTATTCGATCATCGCGTCTACCTGGCCCAACATGTTCGACGCCGTCGTCGAAGAGCTGCCCGGAGCCGAGGCCGTTCCGATCAAGCTGCTCGAATTGGCGGATATGAACTCGCTCGTCGAGTCGGTCGGCGTCACGGCGTATCGGGCGAGGCAGATCGTTCTGCGCCAGGCAGAGGGGCGCCCAGGTTGGGCACTTGCGCTCTGCGAACTCTTCGTGAAAGGCGCTGGCTACGATGTTGTGAGCGGCGCAGCACACCTGGCGAACGTGGAGCGCTTCCTCCGTCGGGCCACCGAGTCCGAGACTGCCCTTGACGCTCTCGCATGTATGGCGGCTCTGGGCCACATCCCTGTTGAGACGTTGCACAAACTTGCACCGCTGCTGGGGGTTCCGCCCGCTGAGCTGGTCGGGCTGGTGAGCCGGCTCAGCCGTAACGGGCTGGTCGACCAGGCCGGGGGCGGCTGGTCTGTTCAGGCGAGCCTGCGGGCGCCGTTGGTCGCCCGATGGTTCTTCACCGATCCGCCTGGACGTCCGTGGTCAACGCTGCACGAGGCGTTCCCCGACCGGTCGCTCGACTTAGCCGGTGCGGTTGTGGCGGCAGCGCACACTGGGTCTGCGGCCGCTCGGAGCGCGGCGGAAACCTGGGTGACATCGCTGCCAGAGTCGGCGAGCTGGGACACGGCGATCTTCGCGGTTGCGTCGGAGTACTCGACGTTGGACGAGAGTGCCGCCCTATGCGCGGTCAAGCACGCCCGAACGGCGCTAGCCGCGCCGCGCGAGACCGTCCGGATCGGGGAGGTCAGCCTCGACCCGGTCGGGGACGCCTCCGCCAGATTGTTGACCCGGGCCGCCCGTGGGTGGCTATTGCCCGAGGCCGTAGCGGGGCTGCTCGATCTGGCCGTCGGCGACAATCGCCTGCGCCACCAGACGCCAGCGCACCCGCTGCGCGTGCTTGGCGACCTGGCCCGACATGTTGACCCTGACTACGGTACGGCGGTCGAAATCCGGGAACGTCTGCTCGACGGCGCGCTCGGTTGGCTGGCCGAGAATGCCGAACCTCACCGGTGGATCGTCGCGGCGGAGCTTTTCGCCGCCGTCTTCTCGGTCGAGGCGTCGGGAAGCTGGACCGAGCCGGGCGCCCCGTACACGATTACCGTCTCCCAGGGGATCGAGAACGCGCGACATCTCGCGCGGCTGAGGGCGATGTGGGAGCGCATCGCAGAAGCCGTCAGCACCGACCAGGAGGCGGAGCGGCCTCGCTGCCCGCCGGAGGCGCTTCGATCCCTGCTCGACTTGGCTGGCGAGTGGCTGCGCCTCGGTATGGGCTTCTCGTTCGGCCAGACCGAGCCGACTGATGAACAAAAGCAGATTGCCGCCGACGGTGGCCGCGAGATCCTTGAATCGCTTCGGCCAGCCCTGCAGCGAGTACCAGGACTCGCGCTGCGCGCTCAGCGTCTAGTCTTCGACCTTGAGCAGCGCGGTCAGGCCGCTGGCGGCCTGATCCAAGCCTTCGAACTTGATTCTGATCTAGAAGATTTTGTCGGACGGCACGACCCCTACCTGGCCGACGATCTCAATGCCGCGTTGCAGGAGCGGGGCGCCGCTACCGATGCTCTCGCCCGCCGGCTTGCCGCCCTCGGGCCGGCCCGTGGCATCGCCAGGTTCATTGGACTACTCCAACAGGGAGGGTTGGCAGTCGAGCATCTCAGTGGAGGGTGGATCGCGGAACGAATGAAGCTGCACATGAGCGACCCGGCGGCCTGGTACCAGGCCGCCGCCGCGGCCGGTGAACCCTCGCTTCTGCACGCCGCTACGGAGCGCTGCTTGGCAGAAGGCCCAAACGCGCTGCCTGAGGCTGCAATTGCCGAGGCCCTGCGCGGCCCGAAGCTGCGCGCCGCGGTGATTACCGCGATGCTCGCACGTTCGGTGGTCGATGACCTCGCTGCACTTGTAATCGGAGATCTGCGGGCAGAGGACGCTCCGATGCTCCACCGGCTGTTCACCCGCGACGCGCCAGACGATGTCCTGCGCCAATTGCTCGTGCACCCCATCCCGGCGATTGCCGCTGCCACAGCGGTGAGCTTCGGCGTCGGCCAGAAGCACGGCCCGGCCTTACCCGAGCAATGGCGGCCTGAGTGGGAGGAAGCTATCCGCCGTCTGAGAGCCGAAGATCTTGACAAGCACGGCAAGTGGCGTACCGGCGAGTTGCTCAAGCACCTCGCGGAACATGAACCGGACCTGTTCGAGGCATGGTTTGAGCGCCAGCTCGACGGAGCGGACGAGAAGGGGTTCATCTTGGCTCCCGAACCCCGTGGATGCGAAAGACTCCTTGGGAAGCTGCCCCAGCCGCACCGCGAGCGCCTCGCTCGTCGATGTGCGGGTCGGCCCTGGATTGGCAAGAACCTGCTGGCCTACCTCGTCGGACGGGATCAGGAACTCGCAGAGCGATTCCTCGATGACAGGACCGTTACGCCCGACGGGCTCCTCGAAGTGGTTATGGGTGGGCGGAACGAGACGCTCGAAGAGATCGGGCCGCTGCTGTTGGAGCGCGGTGTCGCACCCGAGCGGATCGCCGCAGCCGCTGGCGGCCTGGTGTCAGGTTGGGGGCCGGAGTCGGCAAGGCATCAGGAGATTTTCGAGTACTTCAGCGGATTGGGTGAGCGTGTACCCGCCCTTGCGCCGGTGGCCGAGGCGGGCTGCCTCCAGCAGGCCACGCTTCGAGAGCGGGCTGAAGTCCGCGAGCGGGAAGAGCGTGTTCGCGGCTGGTGACGCCAATACCTGCATCAACGAGAAAGTTTCCGTCGATGCTGGTCCAAGCCAGATGTGCTGTGGCCCATCGTCTCCGTCTCCGAGGCTGCGGTCGTCGGGTTCACGCATCTCCGGTCGACGGACTACTCACAACGTGCGATCTCGTGTCGTCGCACCGGCTCGCGGCATGAGCGGCTACCAAGTGGGAGTCATCGGCTCCCGGGCGGGGCAGATGGCGTCAGCCTTTGGGTGGGATGCTGCTCCGGAATCCGTCGAGGGTGGGTGCCATGGTCGACGATGAAGGGCTGGACCTGGCAGAAGAACTGGTCCTCTGCCCTCTGGAAGATTCACCGCTGCCCCTGTGCGAACTCGGCTGGGCCGAGGCACCATCACGGCAACAGGTCGCTGCGGTCCTCGGGCCGGGGCTGGTCTCGTTGGTGGCCCGCGGCCTCATCGAGGTGCGCCGCTTCGACGGCTGGCCGGCGCAGTGGGAACGAGGCATTCCGGTAGCCGGTGACGATCTTCTGCGTGAGAGTAGACGCGTCGAAATGTGGTCCGATGATTCGGCTCACGGCATGCTAGCGGCTCACATCACCAAAGACGGCATCAGATACCTGTAGTCGCCAGCACGCACCCCGGCTGGCGCTCTTCCGAAAGCTTGGGCTTGTTGATCCACGCCTGCATTCGCTCATCGGCAAAGCCGCTAGCGCTGGCTACGTCCCGGAGGCCATGTAGGCGGCGAGGATGTGGGTCTGCTGCACCGGCAGGTGACAGGTGTAGTCACGCGGCCTGACTGGCCGGTGGGTGCATGATGGTCTCGAAGTCAACGGGGGTCAACCGGGACAGTGACCGCTGGCGTCTGCGGCGGTGGTAGGTCCGTTCGATCCAGGTCACGATGGCGATCCGGAGTTGTTGGCGGGTTGCCCATGATCGCCGGTTGAGGACGTTGTTCTGCAGGAGTCCGAAGAGCGATTCCATGGCGGCGTTGTCGCCGGCGGCGCCGACGCGGCCCATCGATCCGGCCATGTGGTGGCGGTTGAGGGCTCGGACGAATTTCCTGGACCGGAATTGCCTGGTTTCAACCGGTCGTTGCAACGCCTGCTGGTTGGAGTGACCGTAACTGCTCGTCGAGAGCTTCGGCGGGCGTCTTCCAGCCGAGGACCT
>NZ_JBVJJA010000008.1:0-214111 GCF_055586005.1 Micromonospora sp. NPDC051924 | reverse complement strand
CCCTCTCCCGGCTCTCCCCCCCCCCCCCCCCCCCCCCCCCCCCCACCCCCCCCCCCCCCCCCCCCCCCCCCCCCCCCCCCCCCCCCCCCCCCCACTACCGCCGTGTTCGAGGACGATCATCCCGTGCGGGCGGCCTCGTCAGCGCGGCGCCGGTTGGTGGCTGGCCAGCAGGGCGCGGACGCCGGCGAGATAGGTGGACCGGTCCGGGGAGCCGGTGAGGATGCGCTGCATGAAGTAGCCCGGAACCAGGCCGAACAGGGCCGTGCCGACCGCCTCCGGGTCGGCGTCCGGGGGCAGCTCGCCCGCGTCCCAGGCGCGGCGGGCGATCGCCACGAAGTGGTTGCGGAAGCGGGTGTACGTCGCCGCGACGAACTCGGCGAGCGCCGGATCCCGCTGTGCCTCGCTCCAGACCTGGATCGCCAACGGCAGGATCCCGTCGGGGCCGGTCTGGGCGTCGATGTACGTCAGCGCCCGGTCCAGTGCCCCGGCCAGCGGCAGGGGCGGCTCGGCGGCGGCCAGCTCGGCGAAGACGCCCTCCGCGCCGCCGATGACGGCCTGGGCGATCGCCGTGATCAGCTCGTTCTTGCTCGGGAAGTAGCGGTAGACCGCGCCGACCGAGAGCCCGGCCTCGGCGATCACGTCCTGCATCGAGGTGTTGTGGAAGCCGTCGCGCAGGAAGCAGCGGCGGGCCGCGTCGAGGATCTGCTGCCGGCGGGCCGCCCGGTGTTCTTCCGATACGCGTGGCACGCCACACATTGTAAAGCGAACGTTCGTTCTTGACTCCAGGCCGCCCGGGGCGCAGTCTCAACCTAAAGAGAACGAGCGTTCGTTTTAGGAGCGATGATGTCGTCCCGGATCCGATCCCCCTGGTCACTCGCCGTCCTGCTGGCCGTCCTGGCGGTCGGTGTGCAAGCGCTGCTCGTGCCGCTCTTCGCGGCCCCGGCGGCCCACCTCGCCCCGCGTGACCTGCCGGTCGCCGTCGCCGGGCCGGCCCCGGTCGCGACCCAGCTCGCCGGTCGGCTCGCCGCCGCCCGCCCCGGCGCGTTCGACGTGCGTACCCTCCCGGACGGCGCGGCCGCCGACCGGGCGTTGCGTGACCGGGAGGTGTACGCCGCCTTCGTCGCCGGCCCGGACGGTGTCGCTCTGCACACCGCCCCCGCGGCCAGCCCGACGGTCGCCGTGCTGCTCACCGAGGCCTCGGCCCAGCTCTCCGCCGGACGTCCGGTGCCGGTGGTGCAGGTCGTCCCGACCGACCCGGACGACCCGCGCGGTGCCGGGTTCGCCGCCGGCTTCCTGCCGCTCGCGCTGACCAGCATGTTGGCCGGGGCGTTGCTCGTCCTGCTGGTCGCCCGCCGGAGCGCCCGGCTGGTCGGGCTGTTCGGCTACGCCGCGCTCGCCGGCCTGGTCGGGGTGGCGGTGCTGCACGGCTGGCTCGGTGTCCTGGACGGTGACCTCTGGCGCGAGGCGGGGGCGATCGGCGTGTTCGCGCTCGCCGCCGCGGGCACGGTGGCCGGCCTCGGGGCGCTGCTCGGCGGCCCCGGCATCGGGCTCGGCGCGCTGCTGGTCTTCCTGGTCGGCAACCCGCTCTCCGCGGTCGGTGCCGCGCCCGAGCTGCTGCCCCAGCCGTGGGGCACGGTGGGACAGTTCCTGCCGGTCGGGGCCGGCGGCACGCTGCTGCGGTCGGCCGCCTTCTTCGACGGGGCCGGCGGCACCCGGTCCCTCGTCGTGCTGGCCGGATACGCGGTGGTCGGGCTGCTGCTGGTGCTGCTGGGGCGGTTCCGGTCGGCGCCGACCGCCGGCCCGACGACGGTCACGGAGCGGCCGGCTGAGATCACGGTATGACGGCAGCTCGGCGGGCCGTCTACTACGAATCGTCGTTGATAGGGGAGGATGGCCGCCATGGAAGCACTTCGGCTGATACTTCTCTACGTCCACCTGATCGGGTTCGCGCTGCTGCTCGGCGGCGGGATCGCCCAGTACGCCAGCGGCCGGCTGCGGATCAACGCGGCCATGCTCTGGGGGGCGATCATCCAGGTGCTCTCCGGGCTCGGGTTGTCCGCCCCGCTGCGCGAGCCGGACGATGAGCCGGCGCCGGCGAAACTTGTTACCAAGTTGGTAATCGCCCTGCTGATCTTCGTCATGGTGTTCTTCGCGCGGAAGCGGGAGTCCGTGAACCGCGGCCACTTCCTTGCGATCATCGGGTTGACCCTGCTCAACGCGGCGGTGGCGGTCTTCTGGCGATAGCTCCGGGAGCAGGGGAGCCGCCCGGCAAAACGGACGTTCGCGGCACCGCTTGAGGAGGGCTGGCGGCACGGAAAGTGACGTGCCCCACGCAAGGGTTACGTAGGGGTAACGGACACTCAACAGTCGTGCACGATTGTCGGCCGGTGGGTGGGCGCGGGCGTACGCTCCCGTCCGTAACGTGGGACGCCGGCGGCACACCGCAGGCCGGCGCAAGGGCTGCCACCGCGCACGACGCGGTGTGCAATGGGAAGGAGACGTCTTGCGCTCTGTGCGTGGGATGCGGATCGCCTCCGCGATCGTGGCGGGTGGCCTCGTGCTGGGTGCCGCCGCTTGTGGCGAGGCCCCCAAGGACGACAAGAACGCCGGCGGCAACGGCGGCAAGAAGTTCAGCGCCTGCATGGTGACCGACGTCGGTGGCATCGACGACAAGTCCTTCAACACCTCGGCCTGGAAGGGCCTCCAGGAGGCGAAGAAGGAGAACGGCAACATCGACATCAAGAACGTCCAGTCGAAGGCTGAGGCGGACTACGAGGTCAACCTGACCGGGTTCGTCAACCAGAAGTGCGACTTCATCCTGGCCGTCGGTGGCCTGATGTCGGACGCCACCAAGAAGGCCGCCCAGGCGAACCCGAACCAGCAGTTCGCCATCGTCGACTCGAACCCGGGTCTGGACAACATCTACCCGATGCAGTTCGACACCGCGCAGGCCGCCTTCCAGGCCGGTTACCTGGCCGCCGGGATGAGCAAGACCGGCAAGGTCGGCACCTACGGTGGTCTGCCGATCCCGCCGGTCACCATCTTCATGGACGGCTTCGCCGACGGTGTGGCGTACTACAACAAGGCCAAGGGCAAGAACGTCCAGGTCCTCGGCTGGGACAAGGCCACCCAGAAGGGCTCCTTCACCAACGACTTCGTCAAGCAGGACGAGGGCAAGAAGGTCTCCGACGCGCTGGTCGCCCAGGGCGCGGACATCATCATGCCGGTCGCCGGTGGCTCCGGCCTCGGCACCACCGCCGCCGCCCAGGCCTCGGGCGGCAAGTACTCGGTGATCTGGGTGGACGTCGACGGCTGCGAGAGCACCCCGAACTGCCCGGCGCTGGTGACCACGGTCGTCAAGAACATCCCGGACGCCGTCAAGGAGGCCGTGCTCAAGGCCGCCGGTGGCGAGAAGCTCCAGGCCAAGCCGGGCTTCGTCGGCACCCTGGCCAACAACGGCGTCTCGATCGCGCCGTACCACGACTTCGACAGCAAGGTCCCGGCGGACCTGAAGGCCGAGGTCGACAAGATCAAGGCGGACATCGCCGCCGGCACCATCACGGTCACCTCGAAGGCCCAGCCGACCAAGTGACCGCTCCGCCGGCCGCCGCGGTGAGATCATCGGCAGCGGGGGCCGGCGGGCACCAGGTCTGACGATCCGGCCGCCTCGGCGTACGCGGGGAACACCCGTGCTGCCGGGGCGGCCGGTCCACCTTCATCCCCCATCGACCCCCACCCGCGCGGTGGCCGGCGCGGCAGCCGCTACGCTGCACCATCGCTCGCACTCCAGGAGGTTGCGCTGAGACTCGAACTGCGCGGCATCACCAAACGGTTCGGTGATCTGGTCGCCAACGACCACATCGACCTGACGGTGGAGCCTGGAGAGATCCATGCCCTGCTCGGCGAGAACGGCGCCGGCAAGTCGACCCTGATGAACGTGCTCTACGGGCTCTACCAGCCCGACGAGGGCGAGATCCTGGTCGACGGCAAGCCGCTGAAGCTGAGGGGTCCGTCCGACGCCATCGCCGCCGGGATCGGCATGGTGCACCAGCACTTCATGCTGGTGCCCGTCTTCACCGTGGCCGAGAACGTCATGCTCGGCGCCGAGCAGGTCAAGGGGAGCTTCACCGGCTTCCTCGACCGGCGGCGGGCCCGACGCGAGGTCGCCGAGGTCTCCGAGCGGTACAACCTGCGGGTCGACCCGGACGCGGTGATCGAGGACCTGCCGGTCGGCATCCAGCAGCGGGTGGAGATCGTCAAGGCGCTCACCCGCGACGTCGACCTGCTGATCCTCGACGAGCCGACGGCCGTGCTGACCCCGCAGGAGACCGAGGAGTTGCTCGCGGTCATGCGGTCGCTCAAGGAAGCCGGCAAGTCGATCGTGTTCATCACCCACAAGCTGGGCGAGGTGAAGGCGATCGCCGACCGGATCACCGTGATCCGACGCGGCAAGACCGTGGGCACCGCCGAGCCGACCGCCAGCCGGGACGAACTGGCCGCGCTGATGGTGGGCCGCAGCGTCCGACTGACCGTCGACAAGAAGGCGGCCAACCCCGGCAAGCCGATCCTGGAGGTCACCGGCCTGGTCGTCGACGACGACCGGCAGGTACGCGCGGTCGACGGCGTCGACCTGACCGTGCACGCCGGTGAGGTGCTCGGCATCGCGGGCGTGCAGGGCAACGGGCAGACCGAGCTGATCGAGGCGATCATGGGCCTGCGCCCGACGCTCGCCGGCACCGTCACCCTCGACGGCGAGGCCGTGCACGGCTGGCCGACCAAGAAGGTGCTCCGCGCCGGGGTCGGCTACGTGCCGGAGGACCGCAGCGTGGACGGCCTGGTCAAGGAGTTCTCCGTGGCGGAGAACCTGGTCCTGGACATCTACGACCGGCCGCCCTTCGCCAAGGGCCTCTCACTCAAGCCGGACGCCATCGCCAAGTCGGCGAAGGAGCGGATCGAGCAGTTCGACGTCCGCACCTCGTCGGCCGACGCGCCGGTCGGCACCCTCTCCGGCGGCAACCAGCAGAAGGTGATCGTGGCCCGGGAGTTGTCCCGGCCGCTGAAGCTCTTCATCGCCGCCCAGCCCACTCGCGGCGTCGACGTCGGCTCGATCGAGTTCATCCACAGCCGGGTCATCCGCGAGCGGGACATCGGCACCGCCGTCATGGTGGTCTCCAGCGAGCTGGACGAGGTCATCGGCCTGGCCGACCGGATCGCCGTGATGTACCGCGGCCGGATCATCGGCATGGTCGGCCCGGACACCCCGCGCGAGGAGATCGGCCTGCTGATGGCCGGTATCACCCCGGACACCGCCACCACGACCCCGGCCGATGGCGGCACCGGTACGCCCGGTGCGGCGGCCCCGGCCCCCGAGGGCCCTGGCAGCGAGGACGACGCATGACGAACCCGAACCCGGTGTCGGGCTCCCCGGACAAGGAGCCGGCGACCGAGGCGCAGGAGGCGCGGAGCGAGGCGCGGGCGACCCCCGCCACGCCCGCCGGCGACACCGAGCGCGCGGTCCCCGCCGCCGCGACGAAGCAGCCCGCGGCCGAGGAGCGCCGCCCCTCGCTGGGCCGGCTGTTCCTGGAGAACCTCTGGGCGGCCAACACGGTCACCGTCACCGTGCTGGCGGTGCTGCTGGCGCTGCTGGTCGGCGCGGTGCTGATCATCGTCTCCGACCCGGAGGTGCTGGCCACCTACAGCTACATCACCGCCCGGCCGACGGACGCGATCAACTCCAGCTGGACCGTCGTCAGCGAGGCGTACGCGAACCTGTTCAAGGGCGCCATCTTCGACCCGGAGGCGACCGGCTTCACCGCCGCGCTCGGCCCGATCTCGGAGACGCTGACGTACGCCGCGCCGCTGGTCTTCACCGGCCTGTCGGTGGCGCTCGCCTTCCGCGGCGGCCTGTTCAACATCGGCTCCCAGGGTCAGGCGACCATCGGTGTCATCCTCTCCGCCCTCGTCGGCTTCGCACTGCCGCTGCCGCCCGGGGTGCACCTGCTGGTCGCGCTGATCGCCGGCGCGGCCGGCGGCGCGCTCTGGGGCTTCATCCCGGGCATCCTCAAGGCGCGGACCGGCGCCCACGAGGTGATCAACACGATCATGCTCAACTACGTCGCGGTCTACTTCCTGTCCTGGATCATCGTGCAGAGCGGGGTGCAGAACCCGAACCGGTCGGACGCGATCAGCAAGCCGGTCGAATCGTCCGCCCAGCTGCCCCGGCTGCTCGGCGACAACCTGCGGGTGCACGCCGGCATCCTGCTCGCGGTGCTGGTCACCTGGTTCATCGCCTGGCTGCTGAACCGCTCGACGCTCGGTTTCGAGCTGCGCGCGGTCGGCGAGAACCCGGACGCCGCCCGGACCGCCGGCATCAGCGTCGCCAAGACGTACGTGCTGGTCATGGTGATCTCGGGGCTGCTGGCCGGTCTCGGCGGGTCGAACATGGTGCTCGGCTCGACCGCGAACGCGCTGACCCCGCTGGTGATCGCGCAGATCGGCTTCGACGGCATCCTGGTCGCGCTGCTCGGCCGGGTCAAGCCGTGGGGCGTGCTGCTGGCCGCGCTGCTGTTCGGCGCGCTCCAGGCCGGTGGCAACCGGATGCAGTCGTACTCCGGGATCTCGCTGGAGCTGGTCACCGTGCTCCAGGCGCTCATCGTCATCTTCATCGCCGCGCCGGCCCTGGTGAAGGCGATCTTCCAGCTCCGGGCGGCCCGCGCGGCCCGGCTGCAGACGAGCCTCGCGAAGGGCTGGTGAGCATGTCCACCACCGCTGTCCCCGAGGTCGCCGTGACCGCGGTCGACGAGGGCTTCTGGACGCGCGTCCGCAAGACCGGAGCCGTCCTGCTGGCGTTGGGCGTGCTCGCGGCGGTGCTGTTCGGTGCGCTCGCCACCGGCCAGCAAGCCCGCTTCACGCTCAGCGAGACCGAGGGCGGCGCCGCCCTCGAGATCAACGGCACGGTCGGCGCGATCCTGTTCGGGGTCATCGCCGCCGCGGCGGGCGCCGCCCTGCTCGCCGGGGTGCCGAAGCGCTGGTTCACGCTGCTGCTCGGCATCGGGCTGGTCGCCTTCGTGCTGAGCTTCCTCTGCTGGCAGGTCTCCGCCGCCCCCGAGGGCCGCAACTTCATGCCGCTGGTGAACATCGTCCGGGGCACGTTCATCCTGGCCCTGCCGCTGATCTTCGGCGCGCTGGCCGGCGTGCTCTGCGAGCGATCCGGCGTCGTCAACGTGGCGATCGAGGGCCAGCTGCTGATGGGCGCCTTCTCCGGCGCGCTCTTCGGCAGCATCACCGGCAGCGTCTGGGTCGGCCTGGTCGCCGCCGCCATCGGCGGCGCCCTGATCTCCCTGCTGCTCGCCGTGTTCGCCATCCGCTACCTGGTCGACCAGGTGGTCATGGGCATCGTGCTCAACCTGCTGGCGGTCGGCGTCACCGGCTTCCTCTACGAGCGGCTGATGCAGACCGACGCGACGAAGTACAACAGCGCGCCGCGGTTCAGCAACTGGGAGATCCCGCTGCTCAAGGACATCCCGCTGATCGGTCCGGCGCTGTTCCGGGGCAACATCTTCCTCTACCTCGGTCTGCTGCTGGTGCTGGTCATCCACCTCGCCCTGTTCCGTACCCGGTGGGGCCTGCGGACCCGTTCGGTGGGCGAGCACCCGACCGCCGCCGACACCCTGGGCGTGAAGGTGCTGCGGCTGCGCTACCGCAACGTGATCATGGCTGGCCTGGTGGCCGGCGTGGGTGGCGCCTCGTACACCCTGGCGCTCTACTCCTTCACCAAGAACATGATCGGCGGTAAGGGCTTCATCGCCCTGGCCGCGCTGATCTTCGGCCGGTGGAGCCCGACCGGCGCGCTGCTCGCGGCGCTCTTCTTCGGCTTCGCCGACCAACTCGCCACCTATCTGGGCGCCATCGGCAGCAGCATCCCCAGCCAGTTCCTGGCGATGCTGCCGTACCTGGCGACCATCCTGGCCGTGGCTGGGCTGGTCGGCAAGGTCCGGGCCCCGGCCGCCGACGGCAAGCCGTACATCAAGGGCTGACCCCGACGTCACCACGCCCGTGCCCGGTGGAGTGATCCACCGGGCACGGGCGTTTCCGGCTGTCCCGGGCCGCCCCGCCCCGCCGGCTCCGGCCAGGCCTCGCCGCACGGGCGGAGCACCCGGAGCCCGGGCGGCGGCCACTGTGCGTGGAAGCGTCGGCGGCTAAGACGCGGATGAATGGAGCGCGGCAGTCGGCGTGGGGCCGGCCGGGGTCACGTACCGTCACCCCCCACCGACGGTTCGGCCACCACCCCTCCGACGTCGGGTCTTGACGGGTCGACGCTGTGCCAGCAGGATATGGCCCAGTTGGTCACACGGGGGAAAAATTGGATTACCGAATTCTCGGACCCGTCAAGGTGCGGGCCCGATACGGCTACTGTTCGGTCTCGGGTTCTCGGCACCGAAAGATCCTGGCGACCATGATTGTCGACGCCAATCGCTTCGTCTCCACTCAGCGTCTGGTCGATGTGCTGTGGGGTGAACTCCCGCCGAGAACGGCGGTGCAACAGGTGCAGAATTGCGTGGGCACGCTCCGCCAACGATTGGCGGAAATTGGTCTGCCCGTGGAACTGAAGCGTTCACCCGGCGATTATCTCCTTCTCGCTCCCGCCGACAAAATTGACGCGAGCGAGTTCACGCGAATGTGCGTGAAGGCGGATTCCTCGGCTCAGCGTGGGCATGTCGAAGAGGCGTCGCGGACGTTGCGGCATGCCCTCGATCTCTGGTTCGGCGAGCCGCTCCAGGACGTTGTCTCGGAAGCGTTGATTCCGGCCGTCGTCGAGCTGCAGGAAGCGCGGGTGCGGGCCGTCGAGCGGCTCGCCCAGGTCGAAATTGCCCGCGGCAACCACTCCGGCGTTCTGGCGGAGTTGTCCCGGTGGGTGTGCCGGTATCCCTACCACGAGGGACTGCACGGTTATCTCGCCGTGGCGCTGCACCGGTCGGGTCGCACCGCGGACGGACTGCAGGTGCTGCACGCCCTGCGTGCGCGGCTCTGGGACGAACTGGGTATCGAGAGTGGCCCGTTCATCGAGAAGACCCAGCGGGAGCTGTTGGGGGTGGACGCGCGCACCGGTGCCCGCGACCCGTACCCCATGACGGACGACGACGTGCTCCACCTCGTCCGATCGGCGCTCGATCAACTGGCGACGGCGGTGGAACTGCTCTCGGCGCGGGGGCAGTTGCCCGGCCCGGCGACGCTCCGCCGTGGCGACGTGCCGTTGGGTGCGGTCCGTCACCATCCGGGCAGTCCGGCCCTCCGGGCCAGCTGACCGCCGCGGACGCGCTGGTCGAGCCCGGTCCCGGCGCCCCGGGCGGTTGAGACAGAATCGGGTGGTGAACATTGACTGGGAGCGGCTGCGGGCCGCCGCCACCGAGGTGATGCGGCACGCGTACGTGCCGTACTCGAAGTTCCCGGTCGGGGCGGCCGCCCTGGTCGACGACGGCCGGGTGGTGGTCGGCTGCAACGTGGAGAACGCCGCGTACGGAGTGGTCCTCTGCGCCGAGTGCGGGGTGGTCTCCTCGCTGCACGCCACCGGCGGCGGCCGGATCGTCGCGCTCTCCTGCGTCGACGCCACCGGCGAGCCGCTGATGCCCTGCGGCCGGTGTCGGCAGCTCCTCTGGGAGCAGGGCGGGCCGGAGTGCCTGATCGAGGCGAAGGGCGGCCCGCTGCGGATGGCCGAGCTGCTGCCGCACGCCTTCGACGTGGCCGACCTGGACGCGGTGACCGGCGAGCACCCGGTGCCGGTGGTGCCGGACCGGCTGGCGGCGTGGCGTGGCCGGGGCACCGTCTTCGTGCACCCGGACCTCTCCGCCGGGCAGCAGGTCTGGACGGCCTACTGGGAGCGGTCGGCCGGGGACACCGAGGGCGCCGAGACCGGCGTGCTGGAGGAGGGCCCGACCTGGGACGACCCGGCCGAGGCGATCAGCTGGGGGTTGGCCCGTACGCCGCGCGTGGTGGTGGTGGACGCGTCGGGCAGCATCTTCTGGGCCGGTGAGGGTGAGCCTCCGCTGGAGATCCCGGTTCGGTGGTCCGGCGCTTGAGCTCGAGGTGATCGGTGGTTGACCTTCGTCGTGAGGGTGCAGCCGGTGCCCGACGCCCGTATTGATCTATGGATAGGAAAACTCAAAGGTGAGTGCTTTCACGGCGGTTGACGTCATCCGGACCAAGCGGGACGGGGGTGTGCTGAGCGACGGGCAGATCGACTGGGTCGTCGACGCGTACACCAAGGGGCTGGTGGCCGACGAGCAGATGTCGGCCCTGGCCATGGCGATCCTGCTGCGCGGCATGAGCGCGCCGGAGATCGCCCGGTGGACCGCGGCGATGATCGCCAGCGGGGAGCGGCTGGACCTCTCCCCGGTGTCCCGGCCGACCGTGGACAAGCACTCCACCGGTGGCGTCGGCGACAAGATCACCCTTCCGCTCACCCCACTCGTCGCCGCCTGCGACGCCGCCGTGCCGCAGCTCTCCGGGCGTGGCCTCGGGCACACCGGCGGCACCCTGGACAAGCTGGAGTCGATCCCGGGCTGGCGGGCGGCGCTGAGCAACGACGAGTTCATCGCCCAGCTCCGTGACGTCGGCGCGGTGATCTGCGCGGCCGGCGAGGGGCTCGCCCCCGCCGACCGCAAGCTGTACGCGCTGCGCGACGTCACCGGCACGGTCGAGGCGATCCCGCTGATCGCCAGCTCGATCATGAGCAAGAAGATCGCCGAGGGGACCGGCGCCCTGGTGCTCGACGTGAAGGTGGGCTCGGGCGCGTTCATGAAGAACGTCGACGACGCCCGCGAGCTGGCCCGGACCATGGTCGAGCTGGGTGGGGCGCACGGTGTGCGGACGGTCGCCCTGCTCACCGACATGTCCACCCCGCTCGGCCTGGCCGTCGGCAACGCGGTCGAGGTGACCGAGTCGCTCGAGGTGCTGGCCGGCGGCGGCCCCGCCGACGTGGTGGAGCTGACCCTGGCGCTGGCCGGGGAGATGCTGGCGGCGGCCGGCCTGCCGGACGCCGACCCGGCGGCGGCGCTGCGGGACGGCCGGGCGATGGACGCCTGGCGGGCGATGATCCGCGCGCAGGGCGGCGACCCGGACGCTCCGATGCCGACCGCCAACGAGGTCGAGGTGGTCCGCGCGACCGAGGACGGTTACGTCGCCGGAATCGACGCGTACGCCATCGGGGTGGCCGCGTGGCGGCTGGGCGCCGGGCGGGCCCGCAAGGAGGACCCGGTGAGCATCCCGGCCGGCGTGGTGCTGCACAAGCGCCCCGGCGACCCGGTGCGCGCCGGCGAGCCCCTGTACGAGCTGCGTGCCGAGCACGCCGAGCGGATCCCGGCCGCGCTCGCCGAGGCGGAGCGGGCGGTGCGGATCGCGCCGGACGCCCCGGCCGGGACGCCGCTGGTCATCGAGCGGATCAGTTGATCTTTCCGCCCGGGTGGGCCATGGTGCCCGGCCCGCCCGGGCCGCTATCCTGCCTGGCCAGGGGGGACGACCGGCGATGAGCCGATGTGAGCAGACAGGGACCTGAGCCGTGCGCGTACCCGCCCCCGACCCCCGGGCCGTCCGTGAGGCGAGCCTCGACGAGCTGTCCCGGCTGGGCCTTCCGCTGCCGCCGCCACAGTTTCCGCTGGTCTGGGAGCCCGGGGACGAGATCGAGCTGCGACCCACCGCCGAGATCGAGGCCCGGATCGCGGTGCTGCACCTGATCCTGGCCCGGTGCTTCGGGATGCCCCCGCAGGCGGCGATGAGCTGGTTGCTGGAGTCGCATCTGGTCGAGACGGTCACCCCGCCGGAGTGGCAGTTCGTGATGGGCGGCAAGGGTGACCACCGCTCCTTCGTGCTGCACCACGACGCGCTCTTCTCGCTGGCCTGGGTGCTCGGGCTGGCCAAGGAGCTGGATCCCACGGTGCCGGTGGACGCGCGGCTGGTCGAGCGGATGCCGAACCTCGTCGCCGGGGAGACCTTCCCGCAGTGGCGGGCCCGCATCCTGGCCGCCCCGCAGCACCCGGGCGACGCCGCTGCCCTGCTCGACCTGCACTACTGCCTGGACTGGGCGTACCTGGAGTCGGAGCAGGCCGGGCGGGCGCTGCCCGGGCTGGTGGACGCGAATGCCATCGGGCAGCGCCGGTGGGCGCTGGAGTGGGCGGTGGTGCTGCGCGGGCCGTACCACGACGAGCCACCGGGCTGGGAAGAGGTCGACCTCTCCACCTAGCTAGTTCGGCCGGTGCACGCCGAGCCGGACGGCGACGGTCACCGGCACCGGCTCGGGCAGCGCGGCGATCCGCTCGGCGAGCCGGGCCGGGTCGGTGTGCCAGGCGCTGGGGCCCATCCCGACCAGGGTGGCCACCTCGGTACGGGTCAGCGCCAGCCGGGCGCGGTGCACGCTGGTCGACTCCTCGGTGAAGTGCCCGCCCAGGCTGCCGGCGACCCGGTCCGCCTTGGCCGGGTCCACCCGCAGCAGGTCGAGTGCGTCGACCAGCTCGGCGAGATGGTCCTCGGCGGGGATGACCACCAGCAGCGCGCCCGCCGGGTCGAGGACCCGGTGGAACTCCGCGCCGTTGCGCGGTGCGAAGACGTTGAGCAGCACGGCGGCGGAGTGGTCGGCCAGCGGGAGGCGTTGCCAGGTGTCGGCCAGGGCCGCCGCCGCGCGCGGGTGGGCCCGGGCCGCGCGGCGCAACGCCGGCTTGGAGACGTCCAGGGCCAGACCGACGGCGTCCGGCAGCGCCGCCAGCACCGCCGCGAGGTACCAGCCGGTGCCCGCGCCGGCGTCCACCACCAGCGGGTACGTCGTGCCCCCGCCGGCTGCCGTCGCGGCGGTGGCGAGGGCGGCGGCGACGGTGGCGTAGTGGCCGGCGGCGAGGAAGTCGGCGCGGGCGGCGACCATCTCGGCGGTGTCCCCGGTGTGCGGGGCACGGCCGGCGAGCAGGTTGACGTACCCCTGACGGGCGATGTCGAAGCTGTGTCGGCGCGGGCAGCGCAGCGCCTGGGCGGTGCCGGCGGTGGCCTCGGCCAGCGGCTCGCCGCAGACCGGGCAGCGCAGCCGGGCCAGGATCCGGGGGTCCATCTCAGCCCGCCGCCCGGCCGCGCCGCCGGTCGTCGCCGGCGAGGTGGTCGACCACCCGGTGGGTCAGCGCGCCGAGCGCCTCGATCTCCTCGGGGGTGAGCAAATCGATCAGGTGTCGGCGGACGGCGGCGACGTGACCGGGGGCGGCCGCCTCGATGGCCCGCCGGCCGGCCGGGGTGAGCGCGACGATCGACCCCCGGCCGTCGGAGGCGCACTCCTCGCGGGTGACCAGGCCGCGCTGCTGCATCCGGGACAGGTGGTGGGACAGCCGGCTGCGCGACCAGAGCATCCGGTCGGCCAGCTCGCTGAGCCGCAGCCGCTGGTCGGGGGTCTCGGAGAGATCGGAGAGCACGTCGTAGTCCGGCTCGGAGAGACCGGCGTCCTGCATCAGCTCCCGGGCCAGCTCCAGGTCGAGCAGGCGGCGCATCCGGCGGTAGCCGCGCCAGGCCCGGTTCTCCCGCTCGTCCAGCCAGCGTGGTGCGTCCATGACCCGATCCTAACCGAGTGGTTGACATGTCATCAAAGCCGCTCTACGGTCGATGACATGTCAACCACATTGCCGGTGCGGCTGGGCCGGCTCTTCGCCGGCCTGGCCCTCTTCGGCGCGAGCGTCGCCCTGATGGTCCGGGCGGATCTCGGGCTCGGGTCGTGGGACGTGCTGCACCAGGGCCTCGCCGCCCGCACCGGGCTGCCGATGGGGGTGCTGGTCAACGGCGTCGCGCTGGTGGTCCTGCTGCTGTGGGTGCCGCTGCGGCAGCGTCCCGGTGTCGGCACGGTGGCCAACGTCGCGCTGGTCGGCCTGGCCCTGGACGCGGTGCTGGCGGTGCTGCCGCCGGTCGGGTCGCTCGCCGTTCGCATCGCCCTGCTGTTCGCCGGGATCCTGCTCAACGGGATCGCCACCGCCCTCTACCTCGGTGCCCGGCTGGGCCCCGGCCCGCGGGACGGCCTGATGACCGGCCTGGCCGCCCTCGGCCTGCCGATCGGCCGCGCCCGCACCCTGATCGAGCTGGGCGTGCTCGCCGTCGGCTGGCTGCTCGGCGGCACCGTCGGCCCCGGCACCGTGCTCTACGCGCTCGCCATCGGGCCGCTCGCCCAGTTCCTCATTCCCCGACTCGCCGTGCCGGCTCCGGCCCGGCCCGCCCCGACAGGAGTGACCCCGCCATGCCCCGCCTGAACGTGATCGTCGCCAGCACCCGTCCCGGCCGGGTGGGCCGGCGGATCGGTGACTGGTTCACCGCGACCGCCGTCCGCCACGGTGGCTTCGACGACGTACGCCTGGTCGACCTCGCCGAGGTCGCGCTCCCGTTCCACGACGAGCCGCACCACCCCTCGGAAGGGAACTACCTGCACCGGCACACCCGGGTGTGGAGCGACACGACCGCCGCCGCGGACGCCTTCGTCTTCGTGATGCCGGAGTACAACTACGGCTTCAGCGCGCCGCTCAAGAACGCGATCGACTACCTCTACCACGAGTGGCGGCACAAGCCGGTCGGGTTCGTCAGCTACGGCATGACCTCCGGTGGCCTGCGCGCGGTGCAGATGATCAAGCAGGTGGTCACCACGCTGAACATGGTCCCGGTCAACGAGGCGGTGACGGTGTTCCTGCGCCAGGCCCTGGCCGAGACCGGCGAGCTGCTGCCGGACCCGGGCCGCGAGGCCGCCGCGGACCTGATGCTCGACCAGCTCGCCCGGCTGGCCGCCGCGCTCGCGCCGCTGCGGGTGGCGGCGTGAGCGAGCGGAGCGAGCGGCTGTGGGAGCTGTTCGGGGCGCGGGGTCGGGGGGTGCTGGTCACCCTGCGCCGGGACGGCCGCCCGCAGCTGTCGAACCTGGACTACCTGGCGGAGCCGGGCCTGATCCGCTGCTCCACCACCGGCGACCGGGCGAAGGTGCGCAACCTGCGCCGCGACCCGCGCGCCAGCCTCCACGTCACCACTCCTGACGGCGGGGCCTACGCGGTGGCCGAGGGCGTGGTGACCCTCACCCCGGCGGCGGCAAGCACCGACGACGCCACGGTCGACGAGCTGGTCGAGGTCTACCAGCGGATCCGCGGCGAGCACCCGGACTGGGCGGACTACCGGGCGGCCATGGTGGCCGACGGCCGGCTCGTCCTCCGCCTCGCGGTCGACCGGGTGTACGGCTGGCGGCCCTGACCGGTCCCGTGCCGCGCCGTGACCGGCGGTGACTAGGGTCTGAGCATGGTCGCAATCTCGTACGAGGACATCGTCAAGGTCCCGAAGGCGTTGCTCCACGATCACCTCGACGGCGGTCTGCGGCCCGCGACGATCGTGGAGCTGGCCGCCGAGGTCGGCCACGACCTGCCCACCACCGACGCGGAGGCGCTGGGCCGGTGGTTCGTCGAGGCGGCGAACTCCGGTTCGCTGGAGCGCTACCTGGAGACCTTCGCGCACACCGTGGCGGTGATGCAGACCGCGCCGGCACTGCGCCGGGTCGCCCGCGAGTGCGCCCTCGACCTGGCCGCCGACGGCGTGGTCTACGCCGAGGTGCGGTTCGCCCCCGAGCAGCACCTGGAGCAGAACCTCACCCTCGACGAGGTGGTCGAGGCGGTGGTCACCGGTTTCCGGGAGGGGAGCGCGTTGGCCGCCGAGGCGGGCAACCCGATCCGGGTCGGCACGCTGCTGACCGCGATGCGGCACGCGGCCCGATCCCAGGAGATCGCCGAGCTGGCCGTCCGGCACCGGGACACCGGAGTGGTCGGCTTCGACATCGCCGGGGCGGAGGCGGGTTTCCCGCCCACCCGCCACCTGGACGCCTTCGAGTACCTGCAGCGGGAGAACTTCCACTTCACCATCCACGCCGGCGAGGCGTTCGGGCTGCCGTCGATCTGGCAGGCGATCCAGTGGTGCGGCGCGGACCGGCTCGGCCACGGCGTCCGCATCGTCGACGACATCACCCCGGGGAACCCGCCCGTGCTGGGCCGGCTGGCCGCGTACGTCCGGGACAAGCGGATCCCGCTGGAGCTGTGCCCGTCGTCGAACGTGCAGACCGGGGCGGCGGCGTCGATCGCCGACCACCCGATCGGGCTGCTCCGCGACCTGCGCTTCCGGGTGACGGTCAACACCGACAACCGGCTGATGAGCGGCACCTCGATGTCCCGCGAGATGGCCCTGCTGGTGGACGCCTTCGGCTACGGCTGGAAGGAACTCCAGTGGTTCACCATCAACGCGATGAAGAGCGCCTTCATCCCGTTCGACGAGCGCCTGCGGATCATCGACGAGGTGATCAAGCCGGCGTACGCCAAGGTGATCGGCTGATCAGGAGTGCGGGTGCGGGTGGCCGGCGAGCAGGGCCGCCACCCGGCGCAGCACCTGGCGGGCCCGGGCCGCCTCCGCGCCCAGCCCGGTCTGCCGGCGCAGCACCGCCGGCTCGGCGCGCAGCAGCGCCACCCCGCGGCGGATCAGCACCCGGGGCGCCTTGCGCTGCTCGGTGAGATCCCGGGCCAGCCGGCGGACGAAGGTCGCCCCGCGCGGCCGGCGCAGCGCGTACGCCCCGGCGAGCAGGCCGCGGCGCCGGCACTCGGCGACGATCTCGGCCGCGAAGATCCCTTCGGCGACGAAAAATGGCGAACCGGCGACATCGAATGGCCGGGTGGCCACCCTCCGGTCTGCGCCGATCGCATAAACCGGCACTTCGGCCTTGCCGTCCCGGGCCAGTCGGGCAATCGTGTCCACCGCCGAGTTCGCGTCCCAGGACAGCGGGGACTCCCAGTCCACCTGTCCGTTTCGGCGCGGACACGTAGGGTCATCGCCGTTCTTGTAGAAGTCGTCCAGACAGAGCACCGGGAGTCCGGTTCGGTGGGCAATGTACGACTTTCCGGAGCCGGAAGGCCCGGCGAGCAGGACGACGCGGTGACGGTGTGCCATTACTTTGAGTGACTCCGGCCAGACGGATTGCTATCAAATTGCATCAACATCTCATCACACCGCTCTCGAGGGACAACCTGGGCTTTCTCTTTGCCGGGCGGCGTGATGGAATCTCGGAGGTCCGACCCGCCGGGTCGGTCGCTCGGCGTTGCCCAGAGGCGACGTCCGTACGCGGTAATGCGAGGGCGGTGACGTGAGCAAACGGCCAACGACGGCGGGCTCCTTCCTGTCGCGTCTACGCCGGCCAGCCAGCCGGCTCCGCGACATGCCGATCTGGTCCAAGCTCGGTCTGATCATGATCGTGCCGACCATCGCCACGGTCGTGGTCGGCACCAGCGGTCTGGTCGACCACCTGCAGACGCTCAACAATGCCAACCGGGCCGGCAATCTGGCCAACCTCATCGGATACTCCGGTGACCTGGTTGACACACTGCAGGACGAGCGGGTCGCGGCGGTGCTGTGGCTGGGTGCCAACAGCGGCACCACCAACGCGCAGAGGACGCAGCAGAACGCCCAGTACCAGGAGGCCTACAGCCGGGCCAACCAGCGGGTGGACCAGGCGAAGACGCCGTACTCCCAGCAGCGGCTCGACCTCGACAACCTGCCGCGAAACTTCGAGGCGCTGCTCGACGAGATCGACCAGAGTCTCTCCGACATGCCGGGCACCCGCAGCCAGGTGCTCAACGGCAAGCTGACGATCAGCGACGCGGAGAAGCTCTACCAGGGTCTGATCAACGACCTGCTCTCGATCCGTGACTCGGCGACCCAGCTGGCCGGCAACAACGACCTGAGCGACCGGATGCGGGCCGCCGCCGCGGTCGCGCGGCAGAAGGAGTACCTCTCCCAGCGCCGGGTGGTCGTCCACCAGGCCCTGGTGCAGAAGAATCTCAATCCGGTCCTGCGCGACGACTTCATCGCCACCGGCACCGGCCAGACCCAGGCGCTGCAGAGCTTCAAGGCGGTCGCCAACCAGACCGACGCCGAGTACTACGACCAGGTCGTCTCCGGCCCGGACCTGCGCGAGTCGACGGCCTACCAGGACGAGATCAAGAACCGGACCAGCATCACCGGCAGCCTGGCCGGGCTGAAGTTCGGCCCGGACCAGTGGGACGCCGCCATGGTGGCCAACGCCAAGCTGATCCGGACGGTCGAGTCGCGGCTGGACGGCAACGTGGTCCGGCATGCCGAGGACCTGCGGAGCGCCACGCAGCGGCAGGTCTTCCTGGAGACCGGCCTGCTGCTGACCATGCTGCTGCTGGCGATCCTCTTCGCGTACCTGGTCGCCCGCTCGATGGCCCGCTCGCTGCGCGACCTGCGCCAGGGCGCCCTCTCGGTGGCCCAGTACGGCCTGCCGCAGGCGGTGGCCCGGCTGCGGGACCCGCAGGTCACCGGTCAGCTCTCCCCGGTGCAGCTGGCCAACCAGATCGCCGAGCCGCTCCCGGTCCGCAGCAAGGACGAGTTCGGCCAGGTGACCGAGGCGTTCAACGCCGTCCACCTGGAGGCGGTCCGGACCGCAGCCGAGCAGGCCGCCCTCCGGGCGTCCGTCGCGACCATGTTCGTCAACCTGGCCCGCCGGTCGCAGATCCTGGTCGACCGCCTGATCGGTCACCTCGACCGGCTGGAGCGCGGCGAGGAGGACCCGGACCGGCTGGCCGAGCTCTTCCAGCTCGACCACCTGGCCACCCGGATGCGCCGCAACGACGAGAACCTGCTGGTCCTCGCCGGTGCGGACTCCACCCGCGTGCAGCGTGAGCCGGCCGCCCTGATCGACGTGCTCCGCGCCGCCCAGTCCGAGGTCGAGCACTACACCCGGATCGAGTTCGGCGTGATCGACCGGGATATCGAGATCGCCGCGCACGCGGTCAACGACCTCGTGCACCTGGTCGCCGAGCTGTTCGACAACGCCACCGCCTTCTCCCCGCCGGACTCGCACGTCATGGTCGAGGCCCGGCGGGTGGGCGACCGCGCCTCCCTCTACGTGGAGGACCGGGGCATCGGTATCGGCCTGGAGCAGCTGCGCGAGTTGAACGAGCGGCTCGCCACGCCGCCGCAGGTGGACGTGGCGGTCTCCCGGATGATGGGTCTGGTCGTGGTCGCCCGGCTGTCGTCCCGGCACGGTGTCAAGGTCGAGCTCCGGCCCGGCGCCGACCGGGGTACGGTCGCCGATGTCACCCTGCCCCCGTCGGTCCTGGTGCCGCGCGCCCTCTCCGGCCGGGGCCCGCAGGCCGCGCCGGCCCTCCCGGCCGCGAACACCGGCCCGCAGCAGGGCGGTCCGGCCCCGACGTTCGGCGCCCTCGCCGCCCTCGGCAACGGCCCGCACAACCCGGGGACGCCGCCGGCCCCGCGCCCCGGCGCGTCCGGCAATCAGGTCACCCTCGGTGGCCGCGCGTTCGACCCGGCGCCGCGCAACGGCTCCGGCACCCCGGCCACGCCGGGCGGCCCGCGCTCGATGCCGGCCTGGTCCGACCTCACCGGGGCCGGCACCCTCGCCGGCGGCGACGGTTTCACCCCGCGGCCGTCGAACGGCCAGCCGATCGACCCGTTGCCGCAGCGGCGCCACCCGGCCGAGGCCGACCCGGCCACCACTGGCCAGCAGCCGCCCATCCCGCGGCAGCTGCCGAGCAGCCCGGAGGCGCGGCCGTACAACCCGCCGCCGGTATCCGCGCCGCCCGTGCCGCCGGTCTCGGCTCCGCCGCTGCCGCCGGTCTCCGGTGCCCCGGTATCCGCCTCGCCGATCTCCGGTCAGCCGGTCTCCAGCCAGCCGTACTCCGGTCAGCCGTACTCCGGTCAGCCCTACTCCGGTCAGCCCTACTCCGGTCAGCCCTACTCCGGTCAGCCCTACTCCGGTCAGCCCTACTCCGGTCAGCCGTACTCCGGTCAGCCGGTGTCGGCCTCGCCCGCCCCGGGACAGCCGGTCTCCGTGCCGCCGGTGAGCCAGGTGCCGCCGCGTCCGGTCCCGCAGGCCGGGCCGCCGAGCGTCGGTGCCCCGCCGGTCTGGCCGCCGGTCGCCTCGCCCGACCCCGCTGCCCCGGCGGTGCCGGAGCGCCTCGCGGCCGGCCTGGACATGACCACCGAGCTGCCGCGGGTGGCCCGGCCGGAAACCCCGCCGGCCGCCATGCCGCCGGCCGTCAGCCGGCCGGCGCCCGCGCCCACGCCGCGGCCGACCCCGCAGCAGGCGGGCAACCGCCAGCGGTACGCGGACGAGACGATGGAGCTGCCGATCTTCCGGGAGCTGGAGTCGAACTGGTTCCGTACCCGCCGGCCGGGGCCGAACGAGGAGGCCACCGCGGCCCAGGCCGCGCCTGCGAGCGGGGCGGCGACCCAGCAGTTCGCCAAGGTCGACGCCACCGGTCGGGCCGTCCAGCAGCCAACACCCGCAACGACAGGTAACACGCCGATGGCACACACCCCGGCGGCCGGCGGAGCGCCGCGCGACAACGGAGCGGCGAACGGGGGTGGCCGTCCCGGCTACGCCGAGGCGCTGCCCAACCGGCGGGCACAGCAGCAGTCGCCCAGCTGGCAGAGCGCCGCCGACGACGGCTGGCGGGCCGCCTCGGCCGCCACCGAGGTCCCGGTCGCCGAGACCACCCAGAAGGGCCTGCCCAAGCGGACCCCGATGGCGCAGCTCGTGCCGGGTGGCATCGACAAGCCTTCCACGTCGGTGCAGCGCCGGACGCCGGAGGGCGTCCGGGGCCTGCTGTCGGCCTACCATCGGGGCGTGCAGCGGGGGCGTAACAACCCGTCCGACAGCAACTCGGCCGGCCCGGAGGCGACTCCGGGCGGTCAGCAGTCCTCGCAGTCTGGCTCAGGCCCGGTGGCCGGGAGCGGGCAGAAGGAGCAAGAAGGATGACAAGTACGCAGGATCTCGGATGGCTGCTCGCCAACTTCGCCGACCGGGTGCCCGGGGTGGCGCACGCGGTCGCGGTCTCCGCCGACGGCCTGCTCCTCGCTTCGTCCCGTGACCTTCCTCGGGACCGCGCGGACCAGCTCGCGGCGATCGCGTCCGGCCTGGTCAGCCTGACCCAGGGCGCGGCCCGCTGCTTCGAGGGCGGGGCGGTGCTGCAGACCGTCGTCGAGATGGACAACGGCTTCCTGTTCCTGATGTCCATCTCGGACGGCTCGTCGTTCGCGGTCCTCGCCGCGCGCAGCTGCGACGTCGGGCAGGTCGGGTACGAGATGGCCCTGCTCGTCGACCGGGTGGGCGACGCCCTTACCCCACAGCCGCGTACGGCTGTGGGGATGATGGGCTGAACGACTCGCTGACCGGTGGGTCAGGAGCGGCAACAACTACGACATCGACGAATGCCACCGGGTCGAGCCGGTGCCGGGTACGAGGGAGGTGAGCGGCGACATGGCCGATCGTGACGAACCGACCGGAGCGTTAGTCCGTCCATACGCCGTGACCCGCGGTCGTACCCGCCCCCGGCTCGAGATCGCCCTGGAGGCACTCGTCGAGACGACGGTGCGCGGCCGCGCCGTTGCCACTGGCAACGGCGGTCAGGGCCGTGAACACCAGTACATCGCCGCGCTGTGTGACGGACGCGTGCAGTCGCTCGCCGAGATCGCGGCGCGCATGCAGCTTCCGCTCGGCGTGGCCCGGGTGCTCATCGCCGACATGGCGACGGACGGCCTGGTCGCGGTCCACGAGCCGACCATCCTGGACGACTCCGACGACGCGGTGGGCACTGAACTGCTGGAGAGGGTGCTGAGTGGACTTCGCAGGCTCTGACATGTCGCACCGGCCGCCGGCCGCGAGCGGGCGCGTGACCTCGGCGAAGATCGTTATCGCCGGTGGATTCGGCGTCGGCAAGACGACGCTGGTCGGCTCGGTCTCGGAGATCACGCCGCTGACCACCGAGGCGATCATGACCTCCGCCGGTGTGGGCGTCGACGACACCCGGCAGGTGCCGGGCAAGACGACGACCACGGTGGCGATGGACTTCGGTCGTATCTCGATCGACCGCGACCTGATCCTGTACCTGTTCGGTACGCCGGGTCAGACCCGGTTCTGGTTCATGTGGGACGAGCTGGTGCGCGGTGCCATCGGCGCCGTCGTGCTGGTCGACACCCGTCGACTGGCGGACTGCTTCGCCGCCATCGACTTCTTCGAGCACCGGCGGCTGCCGTACCTGGTGGCCATCAACTGCTTCGACGGGATGCAGTACCACGACCCGCAGGACGTCCGGGACGCGCTGGCGATCTCGAGCGACATCCCGGTGGTGGCCTGCGACGCCCGGAACCGGGAGTCGACCAAGCACGTGCTGATCTCCCTGGTCGAGTACGTGCTCACCATGCGGCGTTCGCGGGCGGTCGCGCCCGCCTGACCGGCGACGTGAAGCGCCCGGCGGCCACTGGCCACCGGGCGCTTCATTCTGTCCGCATCCCGATCCCGGCGCCCCCGGAACGACGACGGCCGCCCGCAGGCGGGAGTGTTCGCTGCGGACGGCCGGGGTGGACGGTCAGGACCAGGGCGCCCAGCTGCCCCGGTTGACCACGTAGACGCCGAGCGAGTCGGGTTCCATGCCACCGTGCCGGATCGGGGCGAACGCGTACCCGCCGGCGATGCCCTCGGTCACTTGGGTCTGCAGGTACGCCCGCAGCCGTCCACGGTCGACACTGCTCGCCATCCGCGCCGCCGAGGCGAGGAGCTGGAGCGCGTCCGAGGCGTACGGGGCGAAGCCGCTGAACGTGCCGTGGCGCTGGAGGTAGCGGAACGTGAAGTCCCGACGGGCCATCTCCGCCGTGGTGGTGGTGGTCAACGTGGATCCGGCCAGGCACGCCGGGTGCACGGCGTACGCCCCCTCGACCGCGGCGGCGTTCGGCGGGGCGAGGGTGTCCTCGGCGACCGCACCCGAGTCGAAGAAGAGCGGTCCACGGTAGCCGGCGCGGCGCAGCTCCCGGGCCGCGTTGCCCGAGTCCGGTGCGGTGCCCCAGATGATGACCCCGTCCGGCTCGGCGGCCGCCGCCCGCCGGGTGGCGTAGGCGACGCCCCGCCCGCTGACGGAGAGCCGTACCGTCCGCCTCAGCTCCACACCGACGGCGCGCAGCGCGCCCCGTACGGCCCGCACGCCCGAGTCACCGTGCGGGCCCTCGACGGCCAGCAGCGCGACCCGCCGTACCCGCTGCGACTCGATCAGCTGCGCCATCCGGCGGGCCACGTCACCGGCGTCCGGCGTGAGCTTGTAGATGTACGTCCGCTGGGCCAGTGGCAGCACGATGTCGTCGCCGTCGCCCAGGGAGAGGAACGGCACCTGGAGCTTCTGGGCCACCTCGACGATGGCCATGGACGTCTCGGCGAGGGTGCCGCCGACCAGGGCGTGCACCTGGTCCCGCCGGGTCAGCTCGGTGGCCTGCCGGGCGGCCAGCCGAGGGTCGCTGCCGTTGTCCCGGATCTCCAGCCGCACCGTACGCCGCAGGTTGCCGACCGGGAAACCGGAGACGTTCATCGACTCGGCGGTGATCTCCAGGGCACGCCGCTGGAGCACACCCAACGCGGCGCCCCTGCCGGTCAGCTCGAGGCTGACGCCCACCACCAGTTCCTGGCCGCCCGGTGCGGTGGTGCTCACCGCCGCGTCGTCCGGTCGCTGGCCCGGCCGGCCGCACGCGGTCAACAGCAGGGTGCTCGCCGCCGCGGCGAGCACGCCGCGACGGGTCAGCACGGAGGAGTCGAATGCCGGTGTCGCCAATGGAGTCGCCTTCCCACCCCGGCGACGCCCGCCGCCGGCTGTTCCGCCGGGTATGCTCCCGGCCGGCCCGACCCGGCGTCAAATTATCCCGGTGTGGGCAGAAACACGCAGGTGGAAGGGTGAACGACTCCGATCAGGACCGGTAACCGGCGGAACGGAACTCGTACTCGCGGTCGTCGTCGCGGTCGCCGGTGTCCCGGCTGAAGTCCCAGCCGCCGGCCGCTTCCCGGCCGGGGCGGCCGCCGACGGCGAAGCCGCCGATCTCCTGTCCGCGCCGCCAACCCCGGAAGTAGCCGGTGGTGTTCTCGGCGAGGCTGGCCGCGTTCCGGACGATCCGCAGTGGACGCTCCTCGCGCAGCGGCGAGCCCGGCACCAGGTTGGCCTGCGGCACCCGCTTCGGCAGGCCGGCTCTGGTCTCCGAGCCCACCGACGGGCGGGCCGCCTGCGAGGCCGCCTGCCAGCCGCTGTCCGCGGTGCTCGACCACTCGAGGTCGGCGTCCTCGCCGTGCCCGACGAACCAGGCGGACTTCGCCTGCGCGAAGATCAGCAGGTCGCCGTCGCCCTCGTCGGAGACCGGCGGCGGCCGGTGCTCCTTCGGCGCGGGACGTCGCTCCAGCGGGGTGGGCGCCTCGGCGCGGGGCGCGGGCCGGCCGGACCGGTCGACGCCGCCCCGGTCGACCAGCCGCAGCGACCGAGCCTCCAGGCCCGGGTCGGTCGGCGGGTCGAGCTCCTCGCGCAGGGCCCGGTCGGCCAGCGGCGGCGGCTCCACCAGCCGCAGCATCGGCGGCTCCTGCGGCAGGTCGTCCGCGAGCCACGGCGGGGTGACCCGGCCCGGGTCGCTAGGCGCGTCCACGCCGCGGCCGCCGTACCCGTAGCTCGCCGGCGCCTCCGTGGCCCGGTCGTCCTGCTCGTCGGCGTTGTTGACCAGCGGCCAGTTGGCCCGGGAGCCCGGGGGAGCGGACTCCTGGCCGGGCCGGGGCGCCGGCACCGGGATGCTCAGGTCGGTGGCGCTGAAGCCACCGGTCGGCGGCTCCGGCGGGGTGGTCTTGGGCCGCGGCGGGATGATCGTCCGCTGCCGCTCGGCCCGGGCGCTGTTGATCGCGGCCGTGGTGAGCGTGGGGCGGAACGGCTCGCCGGCCTCGGCCGGCGGCACGTTGCCGCGCTGCGCCGGGGCGATCGGGGTGATCCCGGGCGGCGGCGGGGGCGGCGCCGAGATCGGCCGGTTGGTCGGCACGTCCCGTCGCGGCGGCAGCGGGGCGCCGGCCGGCTCGGGACGGCTCGGCGGGGCCGACGTGGGCCGGCCGACGGCCGCCGCCGGGGTCACCGGGGCGGGCGCGACGGGCGGCGGCATGACCGGCGCCGGCGCGACCGGCGGCGGGACAAGGGGCCGGGGCGACGCGGGCGCGGCCGGTCCGGAGACCGGCTCCGGCCGGTTGCGCCGGCCCACCGGCTCCGGCTCGGTCGGCCGGACCGGGCGCAGGCCGGTGCCCGTGTTGTGCAGGTTGGTCAGTTCACCGACCGGCTCGCCGCGGCGGGCGGCGGCCCGTCGGCCCGGGACCGGCGTCGGCGTGGTGACCCGGGAGCTGAGCGCGCCGACCAGTGCGTCGCAGCCGGCGTCGCAGGCCCGGACGGAGGCGACCGCCTGCCGCACGGTCTCGGCGACGGCGGCGGTGAGCGCCCGGTTGACGGCGGCGCGCCGCGGCGTCTCGGAGATGGCGACGCGCAGGGCGGTCACCGCCTCGTCGACCGTGTCGGCGTCGGCGATGCCCTCGGCCGCGAGGTGGGCGGCGACGGCGTCCGCGGCGACCGTGACCTCGCGGCCGCCGGCCACCGTGCCGCTCAGCATGCCGGGCTCCGGCAGCGCGTCCAGCACGGCCAGGGAGACCGGCTCGGCCGGGTCCGGGTACGCCCGGAGCGCGGCCGGGTAGAGCTCGCGGAGCACCTCGCGCAGGGCCACCGCGGCGGAGTGCCGCCCGCTGGCCAGCGCGGCGTGCGCGGCGAGGACCTGCTTGTAGCCCGCGAGATCGCGGGGCGCCGGCAGGGTGACCGCGGAGAGCGCGCCGGCCTGCAGCGCCCGGGCCAGCCCGACCGCCCGGCGCTCGACCGGCGGCGACTGCATCTCCTCCAGCGAGTCGTCGTCGGCGAAGCGCTCGGCGAAGTCGTCGACCGAGTCGTCGTCCGCGATCGCCAGCGGCCGGCCGGCGGCGCTGAGCAGCGAGGTGACGTTGTGGTCGTCGCTGTCGGCGGCGATGGCCGCACCGCTCGGCCCGCCCGACCGCTCTACGAGCAGCGTGACCAGCTGGGCGTAACCGGCCGGGTCGTCACTGATCTCGCAGACATGCAGCAGACGGCCTGCGTCGTCGACCACTGCGGACGTCAGCGTCGAACCGACCGAGGCCGGCCGGTCGGCCGGATCCGCCGAGGCCAGGCCGCAGTAAACGCGCACGAGCGCCACGGCGTCGTCCTCCTCCCGGGACACAGGTCTTTCTCTGCCAGAGACTGATGCTCCCCGGTCGGGGTCAGTCGCGCCAGTCCACAACAGCAGAGATCTTGCCGACAATGGTGCGCCAACCCAAACTTGCGGTTTGTGCCCCGATTTTCTTCAGCCGGCGTCGACCCAGGAATCCACCGATTCCGCCGTTGACAGATGCCCGCAGCGCCTCGTCCAGGTCGTCCAGGCTGGAGCCTGCGGAGAGCATGTCCAGCACGGCCGGTAGCCGCAGGGCGTACGCCAGGTCACGGGCGATCTCGCCGGCCTCGATCAGGAGCGTGGGATCCCACGCGTCATGGCCGCCGCGGAGGTTCTCGACCACCAGGTCGAGCTCGTAGGTGTCCTCGTCCAGCGGGGCGATGTCGGCCGGTTCCACCCGTTCGGACAGTTCATTCCAGCCGTCCAGTTGAGACAGGTCGTTGGGCGCGCCGGAACGGACGAAGCTCACCAAAGATTCCGGGGTCTTGAACAGCAGCAGCTTGCCCCGGTGGCTGAGGAAGGCGGGCACCTCCTCGTCGCCGGTCTCGTCCTCGTCCTCGTCCGCTTCGTCCTCGCCGGCCTCGTCCTCGTCCGCCTCGTCCGCCTCGTCCGCCTCGTCGGCCGCCTCGGCCTTGCCGCGCCGGCGCCCCTCGCGCCGCTCGTCCTCGTCCTCGTCCTTTTCGGCGGTGAGGGCGGCGAACTCCTCGTCGAGGAAGACCACCTCCTCGTCGTCCTCGGTCTCGACGACCTGGCGACGGGCCAGGAAGGGGTCGTCCTGGTCGCGCTCGGCGACGTCGGTCGGAGTCAGCTCCCGGGCCGGCCGGTACGCCCGCAGGGTGTAGCCGGTGCCGGACGGCAGGGCGATCTCGACCGGGTCGATCCGCAGCTCGTCCCAGAGGGCGCGGTCCGCCACTGGGCGGTCGACCTCGACCTCGTCATCTGCGGTCGATTCCGTGGTGTCGTCGAGCTCGGGCTCGTCGGCGTCGGGCCGTTGGGGCGACTGGCGGGCCACGCTGACCTCCGTGTGCTGTCGGTTGCCCACCCGGCGACGCCTCCGGCCGCCGAGTGACTCTGCGCACATACCCTAGTGGGCGCCTCGACGGGAGCGGGAGCCGCACCCCGGTGGCGTCCCGACCGGCGGACAAGTAGCGTTGCTACGTATGAAGGCGCAGGCGCTGCACGGGCATCTGGACGCGCTGCTGCTGGCGGTGCTGGAGCAGGGCGAGCTGCACGGCTACGCGATCATCGAGGCGCTCCGGACCCGCAGCGGCGGCGCTCTCGATCTGCCCACCGGCACCATCTACCCGGCACTGCGCCGACTGGAGCGGGCCGGGTACGTGGCCAGTTCGTGGAGCACCGTCAACGGCCGGGAGCGGCGTACCTACCGGCTGACCGAGGCCGGCGGCCGCGCGCTCGCCGGGGAGCGGGCCGGCTGGCGCGAGTTCAGCGCTACGGTGGGCCGTTTCCTCGCCGCCGAACCGCCGCCCGGCACCCCGGCCTGACCCGCCCGCCGGGCTGGCGCATGGCCACTCGCCCGGCCGGCGTTGATCGTCCGCCGAGCCGGCGTTGATCGTCCGCCGAGCCGGCGTTGATCCACTCGGTTTGCCGCAACCCGGGGCATGCCGGCCCGGGGAGGCGGCGGGCTGCCGCAACCCGTGTCGACGGAACGGCTCGGCGTCAGCAGGTGGCCTGGAGCCAGCAGCGGGCTGCCCGGGCCAACGCGAACCAGCCGACGCTGACCAGCACCGCTCCGATGATCATCGGCGGCCAGCTCAGGGCCGCCTCCCAGAGGCTGATCGACCAGCCGAACAGGGCGCTGCCGGCGATCGCCCCGCCCAGCAGCCCGCCGGTCAGCCCGTAGCCCACCGCCCGGCCGAGCACGGGGAGCCGGGGCGACCGGTAGCGGGCGGCGAGGATCCCGAGCAGCAGCCCGGCCAGTGCCAGCGCGGCGACCAGCCCCCAGATCCCGTTCAGCGAGGCGGACAGGAGCAGGTAGCCCTCCGGCGGTCGGGGCCCCTCGCTCCAGCTCGACCCCCGCCAGGTCAGGTCGCCGCCGGCCATCAGCACCACCGCCACGGCGAGCGCGCGCACCGCCAGCCGGCGCAGCGCGCCGGCCGCCAGCTCGGCCTGGTAGCCCGGGGCGAGCTGAGTGGGACTGCCGAACTCGGCCACCGCCCGCCGCTCGGCCTCCGCCCGGGGCAGGCCGCCCTCCCGGTACGCCTCGACCGCGTCCTGCAACGAGTGCCGCGCCTCGGTCAGCAGGTCGGCCTTGAGGCGGGCCGGGCCACGCAGCCGGCCGGCCAGCTCGCGCAGCCGCTCCTCCACGAGCACGTCCTGGTACGCCGGCATGAGCCCACCCTGCCATCCCGCGCGGTCACCCGCGTCCGGGAATTCCCCTGAGCCCCGGCCCGGCCGGGTGGCCCCGGCGCGGGGGATGGCGGACGGGGAGGCCCGGCCGGGCGGTGATCACGAAGTTGGCGGCGCTGTCCGTCCGATTTGTCGCCGCCAACCTCATGATCGACGCGCGGAGGGGGCACGGCGTGGCCGGGGAGTGGGGGTGGGGGCGCGGCGGGGTGGGGTCAGGTGGCCGGCCCGAGGGCGAGGTAGCCGCGCTCCGCTGCCTCCTGGAGCAGCCACTGGTCGCGGTACCAGCCCGGCTGGGTGACCAGTTCGGCGTGCCGGCCGCGCTGGACCACCCGCCCGGCGTCGAGCACCACGATCTCGTCCAGCTCCGCCAGGCCGCTGAGCCGGTGGCTGATCAGCAGCACCGAGTGGCCGGCCGGGGTGGCGGCCAGCGCCGAGGCGAGCACCGCGTCGGCGGCGGCCGGGTCGAGGCCCTCGGTCGGCTCGTCGAGCACCAGCACCGCCGGGGCGGCCAGCAGGGCGCGGGCCAGCGCGAGGCGCTGCCGTTGACCCCCGGAGAGCTGGCCACCCTGCTCGCCGACCACGGTGTCCCAGCCCTCCGGCTGGTCGCGTACCCAGTCGAGCAGGCCGGCCGCGCGGGTCGCGGCGGTCAACTCCGCCTCGTCGGCCCGCGGCCGGCCGAGCAGCAGGTTCTCCCGGACCGAGGCGTGGAAGACGTACGCCTCGGCGAGCAGGCCGCCGATCACCCGGGGCAACTCCTCGGGCGGGTACGCGGACACCTCCGTGCCGTCCAGGGTGACCCGGCCGGCATCGGGGCGTACCGCGCCGGTGAGCACGCCGGCCAGCGTGCTCTTGCCGGCGCCGCTCGGCCCGACCACGGCGACCCGGCGACCGGCGGGCAGGTCGAGGTCGACACCGTCCAGGGCCGGTGCCGCGCCCGTCCGGTACCGCACGGTCACCCCGTCGAACCGCACGTCGTGCCGGGCCACCACCGCACCGGTCAGCTCGGCGGCGGCGCGCGCGGTGCCGGGCTCGGCGACGGCGGCCTCGGCCGGGGCCGGTTCCGGACCGGTGAGCAGGGCGGCGACCCGGGTCAGGCCGGCCCGGAGCTGGGCACGCTGCCGGGCGGCCCCGACCAGGGCGAGGGCGATCTCGACGGCGGCCAGCGCGCCGACGGCCAGCACGCCGACCAGGACTCCGCCGACGCCGGCGCGGAGCGCCACGACCACCACGGCGGCGGCGGTGAGCCCGCCGACCAGCACCCCGGCCGCGTCGACCGCGAAGCCGGTGGCGGCCAGCCGGCGTTCCAGCCGGGCGAGACGGCGGGCCCGCCCCTCGGCGGCGGCCAGCGCCCTGTCGGTCGCGCCGAACGCGGCCAGGTCGGCGGCGCCGTGGGTCAGGTCGACCGCGTCCACGGCGAGCGCGCCGCGCAGCGGGGCCACCTCGTCGGCGGCCCGGCGGGTTAGCCCGGTGGCCAGCGCGGGCAGGGCCACCCCGGCCACGACCAGCCCGACGGCGAGCACGCCGGCCGCCGGGGGCGAGATCAGCGCGGCCCCGCCGACCGCGAGCACGCTCACCAGCGCGGCGGCCGACCCTGGCACGAGCACCCGCAGCAGCAGGTCCTGCACCGCCTCCACGTCGGAGACCAGGCGGCTCAGCGCGTCCCCGGTGCGCTGGACGGCGCCGTCGCGCCGGGCGGCGAGGGTGGCGAAGACCCGGGCCCGGACATCGGTGATCATCCGGAGCACGGCGTCGTGCCCGGCGAGCCGTTCGGTGTAGCGGAACACGCCCCGGCTGACGGCGAGGGCCCGGACCGCGACGATGGCCACGGTCAGCCGGTCCAGCGTCGGCCGCCCGGCGGCGCTCATCAGCAGCCAGGTGGCGGTCGCCATCAGGGCCAGCCCGGCGAACTCGGTGGCCGCGGCGAGCAGCCCGGCACCCACCAGCCGGCCCAGGTACGGCCGGGCCAGCCGGAGCACCACCCGCTCGGCGCGGGCCCCGGTCGTGGCCCCGGTGTCCGGGACGGTGGCGGTCGGGGCGGGGCCGCCGGGCAGCAGCTCGGCCGGGTTCGCCTCGGCGGCGGTCGGCACCCCCGGGTCGCGGCCGGCCGGGGTCGTCCCGTCCCGGGAGACGCCGCCCGGCACGGCCCGGACCGGTTGGTCCGGCCGCCCGGGTCGGTCGGGTGCGTCGCTCATCGGGGCACCTTCCCCGCCGGCGCCGGGGTCAGCTCGGTGACCCGGCCGTCCTCGACCCGGAGGATCCGGTCGGCGTCCTCCAGCAGCGCGGGCCGGTGCGCGACCAGCAGCGCGGTACGCCCGGCGACCAGCCGGCGGGTGGCGGCCAGCACGACCGCCTCGCTGGCCGTGTCCAGCCGGGCGGTCGGCTCGTCGAGCAGGACCACCGGGGCGTCCCGGAGGAACGCCCGGGCCAGGGCCACCCGCTGCCGCTGCCCGCTGGACAGGCCGTGCCCGCGCTCGCCGAGCACGGTGGCCAGCCCGTCGGGCAGGGCGGCGACCACCTCGTCCAGCGCGGCGTCGGCGACCGCCCGGGCGAGCGCGGCGTCCGGGGCGTCCGGCGTGCCGAGGCGGATGTTGTCGGCCAGCGAGCCGGCGAAGAGGTGGGCGCGCTGCGGCACCCAGGCCAGCTGCCGCCGCCAGGCGTCCGGGTCGACCCCGGCGAGGTCGACGCCGTCGACGGTGACCCGGCCGGTGGTCGGGGCGACGAAGCCGAGGAGCAGGTGGAGCAGGGTGCTCTTGCCGGCGCCGCTGGGCCCGATGACGGCGATTCGCTCGCCGGGCCGGATGGTCAGCGTCACGTCGCGCAGGGCGGTGGTCCGCTCGTACTCGACGGTGACGCCCTCGAAGCGAATCTCTCCGTGGCCGTCCGGGGTCGGCAGCCGGGTGCCGGCGGGTCCGGCGGCCTCCGGGATGGCCGAGAGGGTGAGCGCCTCGTCGAGCGCGGTGAGCCCCTCCATGCTGGCGTGGAAGCGGCTGCCGGCGGCCCGCAGCGGCAGGTACGCCTCCGGGGTGAGCAGCAGCACCAGCAGGGCGGTGGCGAGGGTGATCCCACCGCCGAGCAGCCGGATGCCGACCGGCACCGCCACGAGGGCCACCGACAGGGTGGCGACCAGTTCCAGGACGAGCGCGGAGAGGAACGCGATCCGGAGCGTCCGCATGGTGGCCTGCCGGTGCCCGTCGGCCATCCGGCGCACCACGTCGACCTGGGCCCGGGCCCGACCGAACGCGCGCAGCGTGGGCAGCCCGGCCACCATGTCGAGGAAGTGCCCGCCGAGCAGGGACAGGCGTCGCCACTGCCGCTCGGTGGCGGCCTGCGCCTGCCAGCCGAGCAGCGCCCCGAAGACCGGGATCAGCGGGATGGTCAGCGCGATGATCAGCGCCGAGCTCCAGTCGGCCAGCACGATCCGGGCCAGCACCGCCAACGGCACGGTCACGCTGAGCACCAGCTGCGGCAGGTAGCCGGTGAAGTAGGGGTCGAGCGCGTCCAGGCCGCGCCCGGTGAGGGTGGCGAGCTGCCCGGCCCGCTGGCCGGCGACCCAGGTGGGCCCGTGCCGGCCGACCGCGCGGAGCAGGTCGGCGCGGAGGGCGGCCTTCACGGTGGCCGCCGCCCGGGCCGCCACGGTGCCCTGGGCCCAGCTCACCAGCGCGCGGGCGGCCACCGCCGCGACGAAGCCGGCCAGCGCCGGCCGGTGCAGCCGCCCGTCGATCGCGGTCGCCAGCAGCGTGGCCAGCGCGGTGGCCTGCGCGACCACCAGCAGCGCGGTCAGCCCGCCCAACACCGCGAGCACGGCGAGGTCGCGCCGGGCCGCGGGGACCCGGCGCAGCAGACGCGGGTCGAACGGGCGGCGATTCACCAGTACACCGGTGCCCTGCCGTCAGTCCGTCCCCGGAACACCCACCAGCACATCGCCTGAAAGCCTAGTAGGGCCGGCACCAGCGGCAGCACGAGCCAGCCCAGCAGTGACAGGGTCGGCCCGCTCGCCGCGCCGTCGGCCACGGTCAGCGACGCGGCCGGCTCGACGGTGGAGACCAGCACCCGGGGCCAGAGGGCCGCGCCGACCAGCACGACCGGCAGCGCCAGCGCCGCGCTGGTCGCCGTGAAGGCCACCCCGGACCGGCCCCGACCGAGCGCCGCGCGGGCCACCAGCAGCGCCGCCACCAGCACCAACGGCAGGAGTGCGGCGACCGCCGGGCGTGCCACGGCGGCGCGTACCCGGTCGGAGAGCAGGCCCAGGACGGTGGCCGCGGCGACCGCGACGAGCGCCACCGGCACCAGCCGGCGGGCCACCCGGGCGAGTGAGGCGGCGCCGGCGGCCGGCAGGCGGAGGGTGAGGAACGTCGCACCCTGGACGGCGACCAGGGCCAGCATCGCCAGCGCGACGGCGGCCACGAACGGGGTGAACAGGTGCCCCACCCCGTTGACGTGCCCGTCGGCGTGCAGCGGCAGGCCCTGGAGCAGCCCGCCGAGCAGGGCGCCCCAGCCGAGCGCGGCGAGCACACTGCCGGCCATCACCACCCGGTCCCAGGCGGTACGCGCCGACCCGGCCCGGGGCCGGCTGCGCAACTGCACCCCGGCGGTCACCAGGACCACCCCGACGAGGGCGCCGAACACGGCCGGGTAGAAGCCGGAGAGCAGCTCGCCCTCCAGGGTGGGGAAGGCGCCGAGCAGGGTGCCGGCGGCGGCCACCAGCCACACCTCGTTGCCGAGGAAGAACGGCCCGAGGGCGGTGAGCGCGGCCCGCCGGCGCTCCTCGGTGGCGCCCCGGGCCAGCAGCAGCCCGACGCCGTAGTCGCAGCCGCCGAGGACGAGGTAGGTGGCGAGGAAGAGGCCGAACAGGGCGTACCAGACGAGTTCCACGGCGGGCTCCCTCAGGCGAACACGGGTTGCGGGCGGGTGTCGGTGTCGGGCGCCGGCGGCCGGCCGAGGGCGGGATCGGCTGCGCCCCGGGCGGCGTGCCGGGCCAGCAGCACCCAGTTGGTGACGGCGAGGGCGCCGAGCAGCAGGGTGAAGCCGATCAGCGAGGTGAGCATCAGCCCGGCGCCGACCGGCGAGACGGCCCGGTCGACCGGGAGCAGGCCGTACACCGCCCAGGGCTGCCGGCCGACCTCCCGGGCGATCCAGCCGAGGATCACCGCGACGAAGGGGAACGGCAGGGCGAGCAGGACCAGCCAGAGCGGGAAGCGGAGCCGGATGAGCCAGTCCCGCCAGAGCAGCGGGACGATCAGCAGGCCGAGGAAGAGGCCGAACCCGATGAGGATCATGAAGCCGAGGCCGACGTTGGACAGGGTCGGCGGAACGTAGTCGCCGGGGCCGAACTTCGCCGTCCACTCGGCGACCAGCGCGTCCCGGTCCGGCCCGCCGCCGAACTTCGTCGGCTGGACCTGGCCGGTCGGGCCGAACTGGGCGAAGCCGAAGCCGAGCAGCAGGACCACCGCGACCGCCGTGGTGAGCAGGCCGATCCGCAGGGACTTCCGGAAGAGCGCGAAGTCCGGGGTACGCCGGATCAGGTGGAACGCGCTCACCGCCGACATCAGCATCCCGCCGGTGACCAGGCTGGCCGCGACCACGTGGCCGAAGGCGAAGCCGAGCGTGGGGTTGGTGAGCAGCGCCCCGAAGTCGGTGAGGTGGGCGACGCCGTCGCGGATCTCGTACCCGACCGGGTGTTGCAGCCAGGCGTTGCCGACCATCACCCAGAACGCCGAGGCGTACGCGGTGAGCGCGACGCCCCAGAGCAGGGCGAGGTGCACGCCCTTGCGCAGCCGGTGCCAGCCGAAGATCCACATGCCGAGGAAGGTGGACTCCAGCACGAAGGCGAGCAGCGTCTCGACGGCCAGCGGCGCGCCGAAGACGTTGCCGACGTAGCGCGACAGGCCGCTCCAGTTCAGCCCGAACTGGAACTCCATCACCAGGCCGGTGGCGATGCCGAGCACGTAGTTGATCACGTAGAGCTGGCCCCAGAAGCGGGTCAGCCGCTCGTACACCGGCTTGCCGGTGACGAAGCCGGCGGTCTGCACCCCGACCAGCAGGGTGACCAGCCCGAGGGTGACCGCCACGAACAGGAAGTGGATCGACGTGGTGGCGGCGAACTGAAGGCGGGCGAGGAACAGGGTGTCCATGGCCGTGGCTCCCATGGGTCGGCTCGCTTGACGTAGTGAGCCTACACGTAGAGAGCCTACGCATGGGCCCCTGGGGGGCAGGACCGGGGTCAGCTCAGGAAGAGGGAGATCGGCAGGGCGACCAGGGTGGTCGCCACCGCCAGCGCGGTGCCGCCGAGCAGCCGGGGCGGCCGGTCGGCGATCAGCAGCCGCTGCACCCGTACGTCGAGGTCGCGGTCGCCGACGCCGAGCGCGCCGGCCGGGGTGACCCGGTGGCCGGCGGCGGCGAACCGGCGCAGCGCCCCGGCCAGCGGCGCCTCGGCGTGCAGCTCGCGGGCCTTGTCGTCGGCGCGCATCTCGACCAGCAGCGCCACCTGCTCGTGCGCGTCCCGGACCCAGCCGAACCAGGGCAGCGCCCGGCAGAGCGCGGTGAAGGGCAGCAGCACCAGGTCGTGTCGTTCCTGGGCGTGCGCGCGCTCGTGGGTGAGCACCGCCGCCAGCTCGGCCCGGTCCAGCAGGCTCAGCGTGCCGGCGCTCACCACCACCCGGGGGCGCACCCCCGGCAGGCAGTACGCCGCCGCGCTCGGGTGGTCGAGCACCAGCGCGCCGGGGACGGTCGGATCGCGGCGGGCGACCAGGCTGAGCAGCTCCCGGTGCCGGCGCTGGGCCCGCACCGTGCCGTGGATGCTGCGCACGGTCGTGGTGAGCAGCACCGCCCCGATGCCGAAGCCGATGCCGACCAGGCCCAGGTGCACCGCGCCCAGGCCGGCCGGCAGGGTGCCGTGGGCGAGGTCGTCGGCGAGGGCGACCAGGGCGCTCCCGGTCGGCCGGTTGTACGCGGCCAGCCCGACCGCCATCGGCAGGCCCATCGCGGAGAGGCCGAGCGCCAGCCCCACCGCCTGCCAGCACAGGATGGCCACGCGCGGCGCCCGCCAGGTCCACTTCGAGACGGTGAGGACCTGCGCGGTCAGCCAGCAGGCCAGGATGGTCGCGGCGAAGTGCAGGGCGTACGCCACGGCGGCCGCCTACCGGTCCGTCGCCTCGTCGGCCAGCGCCGGACGCCCCGCCCGCGGGTCCTCGACCCGGTCGGTGAGCCCGGCCTCGGCACCGAGCGCCGCGCGCAGCACCTCGGCCTCGGTCCCGGTCACCGAGCGGGCGAAGCGCACCAGCGCGGCGTCCCGGCTGCCGCCGAGGTCGAGCGCGTCGAGCATGAGCTGGGCGATGTGCGCCTCGCGGCTGGCGGCGGCCCGGTAGCGCCAGGCCCGCCCCTCGCGTTCGCGCTGCACCATGCCCTTGCCGGCGAGCCGGTCGAGCACGGTCATCACCGTCGTGTACGCCAGCTCCCGCCCGGCGAGGGCGTCGGCGACCTCCCGCACGGTCACTCCGTCCGACGTGCCGGGGACCGAGTCCCACAACACGTCCATCACCGCACGTTCGAGATCACCAAGCCGAGTCACCTGTTAATCCTACCTCGCGTAGTAGCTGGCGGCGGAGGTCGCCGTGCTACCCGAGCGCCAGGTCAGCCAGGCCCGTGAGCAGCAGCAGGACGAGGACGGGAGTGCCGATCGCCCAGCCGATGACGCCCGTGGTGAACAGCGGCCCGCTGATCCGCCGCTCCGCGGTTGCGGCGGGCGGGCGCGCCGACGTGCCGGGGCGGCGGGCCCAGGGCAGGCTGAAGTCGAGCGGGTCGTCGCGCCGGGCGGGCCGGACGAAGAGCCCTCCGGCGCAGGAGAGCACGGCCACCGAGAGCAGCACCGCGCTGAGCCAGGTGGGGTACAGGCCGGACGGGTCACCCCGCCCGCCGCCGACGCGGGCCGGTGCCAGTGGGGCCACCGCCCAGGCCAGTGCGGCGACCAGCACCCCGTACGCCAGGAGCAGCCCGACGGTGGCCCACGCCCGGCGGACCGGCAGCCCGGCCGCGGCGGCCGGCGGGGTGTGCAGGAGCGTGCCGATCGGCACCGCGACGAGGAAGAACACGATCTGGACGTACCCGTGCTCGTGCCAGTGCTGCCGTGCCGCCCGGGTCGGGGCGAAGTCACCGGAGAGGTCGACCAGCCACACCGCGAGGGCGGCACCGACCGCGAGAGCCACCAGGCTCAGCACGACGCGCGTGGCACGGCCCTCGGTCGCCGGGAAGGGGTTGATCACGACCAGCAGGGTAGGCCAGTCCCGCACCTGGGCGGAGACGCCGTCGGCCGGCGTCCCGGAACGGGAGCACCGGCCGACGGCAGAAATGGTTCAGACGCCCTTGGGGTGCCAGACCGTCTTCGTCTCCAGCAGCACGGTCATCCGGGTCACCCCGGGATCGGCGAACCAGTCGTGGTCGGCCGGGGCCGGCCGGAGTACCCGCTTGAGGTTCTCCGCCGCCTTGACCTCCAGCTCCGCCGCCAGCTCGGCGTCGGCAACCCCGGTGAGGTCGATCGCGTTGACGTCCATGTGCGCGGCCAGCGTCGGCACGGTCTCGCTGATCTTCCCGGTAAGGATGTTGACCACCCCGCCGGGCAGGTCGGAGGTGGCCAGCACCTCGGCCAGGGTCACCGCGGCCAGCGGCGCGGCCGCCGACGCGGCCACCACCACGGTGTTGCCGGTGACGATCGCCGGAGCGATCACGCTGACCAGGCCGAGCAGCGCCGGGGTCTCGGGGGCCACCGTGGCCACCACGCCCGTCGGCTCGGGCGCCGACAGGTTGAAGTACGGGCCGGCCACCGGGTTCGCCCCGCCGTACACCTGCGGGAGCTTGTCGGACCAGCCGGCGTACCAGACCCAGCGGTCGATCGCCGCGTCGACCTCGTCCGCCGTGGCGCCGAGCGCGATGAACTGGTCGCGCCGGCCCTCCAGCATCTCGGCGACCCGGTAGAGGATCTGCCCCCGGTTGTACGCGGTCGCCCCGGCCCAGCCCTTCACGGCGGCCCGGGCGGCGACCACGGCGTCCCGCGCATCCTTCCGGGAGGCCAGCGACACGTTGGAGTCCTGCACGATGTACGACCGTCCCGACTCGCTGCGCGGGAACTTCCCGCCGATGAAGAGCTTGTACGTCTTGCGTACCGCGACCCGCTCAGACATTGAGGTACGCCTCCAGCCCGTGCCGGCCGCCCTCGCGACCGTAGCCCGACTCCTTGTAGCCGCCGAACGGCGAGGTGGGGTCGAACTTGTTGAACGTGTTGGCCCAGACCACACCGGCCCGGAGCCGGTCGGCCGTCCACAGGATCCGGGAGCCCTTGTCGGTCCAGATCCCGGCCGACAGCCCGTACGGGGTGTTGTTGGCCTTCTCCACCGCCTCGGCCGGGGTGCGGAAGGTCAGCACCGACAGCACCGGGCCGAAGATCTCCTCGCGGGCGATCCGGTGCGCCTGGGTGACCCCGGTGAAGATGGTCGGCGCGAACCAGAAGCCCCGCTCCGGCAGGTCGCAGGCGGGCGACCAGCGCTCGGCGCCCTCGGCCGCGCCGGCGTCGGACAGTTCCCGGATGCGGGCCAGCTGGGCGGCCGAGTTGATCGCGCCGATGTCGGTGTTCTTGTCCAGCGGGTCACCGACCCGGAGCTGGGCCATCCGCCGCTTCAGCGACTCCAGCACCCGGTCCGCGACCGACTCCTGAACCAGCAGCCGGGAGCCGGCGCAGCAGACGTGCCCCTGGTTGAAGAAGATGCCGTTGACGATGCCCTCGACCGCCTGGTCGACCGGGGCGTCGTCGAAGACGATGTTGGCGGCCTTGCCGCCGAGCTCCAGGGTGAGCTTCTTGCGGGTGCCGGCGACCGCGCGGGCGATGGCCTTGCCGACCTCGGTGGAACCGGTGAAGGCGACCTTGTCCACGCCCGGGTGCTCGACCAGCGCCCGGCCGGTGTCGCCGGCGCCGGTGACGATGTTGACCACGCCGGCCGGCAGCTCGGCCTGCTGGCAGATCTCGGCGAAGAGCAGCGCGGTCAGCGGAGTGGTCTCGGCCGGCTTCAGCACCACCGTGTTGCCCGCGGCCAGCGCCGGGGCGATCTTCCACGCCAGCATCAGCAGCGGGAAGTTCCACGGGATGACCTGGGCGGCGACGCCCAGCGGCCGCGGGCTCGGGCCGAAGCCCGCGTAGGGCAGCTTGTCCGCCCAGCCGGCGTAGTAGAAGAAGTGCGCGGCGACCAGGGGCAGGTCGACGTCCCGGGATTCTTTGATCGGCTTGCCGTTGTCCAGCGACTCCAGCACGGCCAGCTCGCGGGAGCGCTCCTGGATCAGCCGGGCGATCCGGAACAGGTACTTGGCCCGGTCGCGGCCCGGCATCGGGCCCCAGACCTTCTCGTACGCCTTCCGGGCGGCGCGGACCGCGCGGTCCACGTCCTCGCTGCCGCCCTCGGCGATCTCGGCGAGGACCTCCTCGGAGGCCGGGTTGATCGACTTGAAGCTGCCGCCGTCGACCGGGTCGACGAACTTGCCGTCGACGAACAGCCCGTACGAGGGCTTGATGTCCACCACCGAGCGCGACTCGGGGGCGGGGGCGTATTCGAACATCGCGCTCAGTCCAGGGTGAAGTAGTCGGGACCGGCGTAGACGCCGGTCTTCAGCTTGGTGCGCTGCATGAGCAGGTCGTTCAGCAGGCTGGACGCGCCGAACCGGAACCAGTCCGGGTCCAGCCAGTCCGCGCCGACGGTCTCGTTGACCATCACCAGGTACTTGATCGCGTCCTTGGTGGTCTTGATGCCGCCGGCCGGCTTCACGCCGACCTGCCGCCCGGTCGCGGCGCGGAAGTCGCGGACCGCCTCCAGCATCACCAGGGTCACCGGCAGGGTGGCCGCGACCGGCACCTTGCCGGTGGAGGTCTTGATGAAGTCGCCGCCGGCCAGCATGGCCAGCCAGGAGGCGCGCCGCACGTTGTCGTAGGTGGCCAGCTCGCCGGTCTCCAGGATCACCTTGAGGTGGGCGTCCCCGCAGGCCTCCTTGGTGGCCACGATCTCGTCGTAGACCTCCTTGTAGTGGCCGGCCAGGAAGGCGCCCCGGTTGATCACCATGTCGATCTCGTCGGCCCCGGCCTCGACGGCGGCCCGGGTGTCGGCCAGCTTGACCTCCAGCGGGGCCTGGCCCGACGGGAAGGCGGTCGCCACGCTGGCCAGGTGCACGCCGGACCCGCGCAGCACCTCGGCCACGTACGGGACCATCGCCGGGTAGACGCAGACCGCGCCGACGTGCGGGCAGGACGGGTCGGCCGGGTCGGGGCGCAGCGCCTTCGCGGCGAGCGCCCGCACCTTGCCGGGGGTGTCGGCCCCTTCGAGGGTGGTCAGGTCGACCATCCGGATCGCCAGGTCGATCGCCTGGGCCTTGGCCGTGGTCTTGATGGAGCGGGTGCCGAGTTGCGCCGCCCGCTGCTCCGCGCCGACCTGGTCCACGCCGGGCAGGCCGTGCAGGAAGGTCCGCAGAGCGGTCTCGGATCGTCCCAGCTCGGAGAGGTCCGACCGGGCCGACGTCGCTGTCGCCGTCATGCCCCGAATACTACGCACCCGCGAGTCGAGTGATCTTGGTCACGCCGCCCGGGACGTGAGCGTCACACGTGAGCGGCGTCGCTGGTCAGCCGGCACCCGCAGTGCGCCCGGCCGGCGCGCGGTAGGTTGAGCGATCGTGGACGTACACGTCATTGACCATCCGCTCGCTCAGGCCCGGCTGACCGCCATGCGGGACGCCCGGACCGACTCGGCGGCCTTCCGGGCCGCGCTGCACGAACTCACCACGATGCTGGTGTACGAGGCCGCGCGCTCGTTCCCGGTCGAGAAGTATTCGATCCAGACGCCGGTCACCGCCGCCGAGGGGACCCGGCTGGCGAACCCGCCGCTGCTGGTTCCGGTGCTGCGGGCCGGTCTCGGTATGGCCGACGCCGCGCTCGGCCTGCTGCCGGAGTCGTCGATGGGCTTCGTCGGCCTGGCCCGCGACGAGGAGACGTACGAACCGCGCGCGTACATGGAGTCGCTGCCCCGGGACCTGACCGGCCTGCCGGTGCTGGTGCTCGACCCGATGCTGGCCACCGGCGGCTCGCTGGAGCACTGCTGCCGGCTGCTCGCCGACCGCGGCTGCACCGACATCACGGTGCTGTGCGTCCTCGCCGCGCCGGTCGGCATCGAGCGGCTGGAGCGGAGCGGCCTGCCGCTGCGCCTGGTCACCGCCTCCATCGACGAGGGCCTGAACGACAAGATGTTCATCGTCCCGGGCCTCGGCGACGCCGGCGACCGCCAGTTCGGCGGCATGCCCCGCTTCTGATCACGCGCACCGCCCGCGCCCCGGTCCGAGGCCGCTGAGCCCCGGCCCGAGGCCGCTGATTCACGGAAGAGGGCTCATTCCGCCTCGGACGGGCCCTCTTTCCGTGAATCAGGCCGGTGCCGAGAGCAGGTGGGCGAGTCCGGTGCGCGGGGGTGCGGGGAGGGGCTACCGTCTCGGGCCATGACTGGTGTTGCGCTCGCCGAAGAGCTGCTGCTCCTCGCGTACGACGACGAAACCGGCAAGGCGACCATGCCCCGGATCAGCCTGGATCTCGGGATGGCCGCCGCGGTGCTGGTCGAACTGGCCCTGGCCGGCCGGATCGCGTACGCCGAGGGTTCCCTGGCGGTGATCGACCCGGCCCCGACCGGCGAGCCCGTCGCCGACGCGGTCCTCGCCAAGATCGCCACCGACACCCCGCACACCCCGTCGTCCTGGGTGCAGCGGCTGCGGCACGGCCTGCGCGACCGGATCCTCGGCGACCTGTGCGGCCGGGGCGTGGTTCGGGACGTCGACGAGACCGAGCTGGGCTTCATCCACGTGCACCGCTACCCGGTCGCCGACGCCTCGGTGGAGGCGGACATCCGGCGCCGGCTGGCCGAGGCGCTGACCAGCGGGCAGCTCCCCGACGAGCGGACCGCCGCGCTCGCCACCCTGGTGGCGGTGCTGCGGATGGAGCCGGCGCTCGGCCTGACCGGGAACGCCGCCGAGGAGGCCGGCAAGCGCCTGGAGGAGATCGCCAGCAGTGCCGGCTTCTCCGGCGACGTGAGCCTGGACGACAGCGTCGTCCGCCCCTCCATCAGCCTGGTCATCGCCGCCCTGGCCCAGGCCGTCGACGCCGCCCTGGGCAAGCGCCCCTGACCTCCCGCCCTGTCGATCATGAAGTTGGCGGCGTCGGAAGTCGCTCTCCCCGCCGCTAACTTCATGATCGACGGGGTGGGTCAGAGGCCGAGGGCCTGGGCGATCTCGGCGCGGAGCGCCGAGACAGCGGCCGCGGCGCGGGTGCGGGCGGCGGGGACGTCGGCGTCCGTGACCGGCTCCACCACCTCGAGGTACGCCTTGAGCTTCGGCTCGGTGCCGGAGGGCCGGATCACCACCCGGGCGGCGTCGGTACGCAGGATCACCACGTCCGCCCCGGGCAGCAGATCGGAGGCCTCGGTGACCGGGTGCCCGAGCAGCGCGGTCGGGGTGGCCGCCCGGATCCGGGTCATCATGTCGGCGATCATCCGGAGGTCGTCCACCCGTACCGAGAGCTGGTCGGTGTGGTGCACGCCGAACTCGGCGGCCAACTCGTCCAGCCGGTCGGAGAGCGTACGGCCCTGGGCCTTGAGACCGGCGGCCAGCTCGGCGACGGTCAGCGCGGCGGTGATGCCGTCCTTGTCCCGGACGTGCTCCGGGGCGACGCAGTAGCCGAGCGCCTCCTCGTAGCCGAAGACCAGCGGTTCCGCCCCGCCACCGGCCCGGACGATCCACTTGAACCCGGTCAGCGTCTCGTCGTACGCCAGGCCCCGGGCGGCGCACATCGCTCGCAGCAGGGACGACGACACGATGGTGGTGGCGTACAGGCCGGTGACCCCGCGCCGCATCAGGTGGTCGGCGAGCAGCACGCCCACCTCGTCCCCGCGCAGCATCCGCCAGCCGCCCGGGGTCGCCTCGTCCGGGACGGCCACCGCGCAGCGGTCCGCGTCCGGGTCGTTGGCGATGGCGAGGTCCGCGCCGGTCGTGCCGGCCAGCGCGACGAGCTTGTCGACCGCGCCCGGCTCCTCCGGGTTGGGGAAGCTCACTGTCGGGAAGGCCGGGTCCGGCTCGGCCTGGTCGGGCACCACGCCCGGCACCGCGAACCCGGCCTGGGCGAAGGCGGCGGTCAGCACGGCGGCCCCGACCCCGTGCAGCGGGGTGTAGGCCACCTTCAGGTCGCGCGGACCGGTCGGGTCGACCACCTGGGCGGCCCGCTGCACGTACGCGACCATCAGGTCGTCGCCGAGCACCTCGCCGGCCGGGCCGAGCGGCACCTGGGCCAGCGGGCCGACCGCCCGGATGGCCGCCTCGATGCCGGCGTCGGCCGGCGGCACGATCTGCGCGCCCGCGCCGAGCACCCCACCGAGGCCGGCGCCCAGATAGACCTTGTAGCCGTTGTCCTGCGGCGGATTGTGGCTGGCGGTGACCATCACGCCGGCCACCGCGCCGAGGTGCCGCACCGCGTACGCGAGCACCGGGGTGGGCAGCGGGCGGGGCAGCAGCAGCGCCGGGCGGCCCGCGCCGGTGGCGACCTGGGCGGTGCGCTCGGCGAAGGCGCGCGAGCCGTGCCGGGCGTCGTACCCGATCACCAGCGGGCCCTCACCGCCCTGGTCGGCGAGCCAGCCGACCAACCCGGCGGCGGCCTGGGTGACCACGGCGAGGTTCATCCCGTTCGGGCCGGCCCGCAGCGGGCCGCGCAGCCCGGCGGTGCCGAAGGTCAGCGGCCCGGCGAACCGGTCGGCCAGCTCGGGGCCGCTGCCCGGCAGGCCGTCCAGGACGGCGCGCAGCTCGTCGCGGCTGGCCGGGTCGGGGTCGTCGTCCAGCCACCGCCGGGCCTGGTCGCGAAGGTCGTCAAGATCAGTGGTATCCGCCGCCATTGCCTCTTGATAGCACGGCGGCGGATCACCACGGTCCGTCGGCCTCGGCTCAGTTGCCCCCGCCGAGCTTGAACGAGCTCGCGATCGCGTCGAAGATCGGCCGGCTGGCGGCGAAGTCGGCGTCGTTGGCGGTCAGGTAGAACGAGTAGACCTTGCCGTCCTGCACGACGCCCAGCCACACCCCGTGCCGCTTGGTGTCGCCGTCGCCGCAGGTGTACTCGAACTCGGCGGCCGGCTTACCGGCCAGCGTCGTCTCGGTCATCGCGAGCTGCTCGTACGGCTTGACGCAGGACTTGGCCTTGGTCCGCAGGTTGCGCGAGGCGAACTCGGCCCAGCTCTTCGAGGTGCCGCCCCATTCCTCGGCGAGGACGCGCACCTTCCGGCCGTCCTGCTGGGGGTCCACGAAGTCGACGAACACGCCGCCGGTGTTCTTGTCCCAGCCCTTCGGCACCTGCAGGGTGACGCCCTTGACCGACTCCTCCCGCATGTCCACCGGGGGCGGGGCCTGGGCGCTGCCGGTGGGCAGCGAGGTCACGATCGGCGGCGGCTGCTTGTCGCCGCCACCGGAGAGAGCGATCACGCCCACCAGCAGCAGCACGGCCACCCCGCCCGCGACCGCCAGCTGCACCTTGCGCGGCCAGCGCTTGACCGTGCCGACGAGCTGTCCGGCACCCTTGCCCTGGCCGGGACCGCCGGCCGGGGCCGGGGCGGCCCACGGCTGGCCGGTGCCGGGCACCGACCACTGGTTGCCGGCGGCGGCTCCAGGTCGCGGCGCGACGTCAGACGCGCCGAGCGGGAGTTGCCGTGCGTACACCGGCTGGGTGGCCTCGACGCCCCGGCCGTAGACGGGCTGCGTGGCGTCCGGGTGGCCGGTGGCGATCCGCTGGGTGACCTCCGGGTACCCGCCGCCGATCCGCTGGGTGGCGTCCGGCCGGACGCCCGGCGTGAGCCGCTGGAGCGAGTCCGGGGTGCCGCCCATCCCCATCCGCTGGGTGGCGTCCGGCGAGGTGCGCTGGGTCGCCTCCGGCGCGCCGGCCGGCAGGGCGCCGGTGGGGGTGTGCAGCGGCCCGGCCAGCGCGTCGGCGCTGGTCTCGTCGAGCGCGGCGCCGCCGGCGGCGGCCGGCTCGGGACGCTCGCCCCGGCGGAGGGCGGCCAGGCGGTCGGTCAGCGACTCACCGGGGGCGATCATCGCCCGGCCGCCGATCTGCCCGCTGGGCTTGGGCTCGGGGGCGACCGGCAGCGCCGCGGCCGGCCGCTGCACCGGCACCACCGAGTACGGGTCGGTGACCGAGTTGACCGCGGTGGCGTTGCTGGTCAGCGGGCCGGCGAGCAGCTCGCGCAGCATGCCCCGGGCGGTGTGCACGTCCAGCCGGCGGGCCGGGTCCTTCTCCAGCAGGCCCATCAGCACCCGGGTCAGCGGGCCGCTGCGCTGGGGCGTGGCCGGCGGGTCCTCGACCACGGCGTGCATGGTCTCGATCGGGTCGCCCTTGTCGAACGGGGGACGCCCCTCCACCGCGGTGTAGAGGGTGACGCCGAGCGAGAAGAGGTCGCTGGGCGGGCCGAAGTCCTGGCCCATGGCCCGCTCGGGCGAGATGAAGTGCGGCGAGCCGAGGACCATGCCGGGGGTGGTGAGCTGCACATCGGTCGGCATCCGGGCGACGCCGAAGTCGGTCAGCACGCAACGGCCGTCGGAGCAGATCAGCACGTTGGCCGGCTTGACGTCGCGGTGCAGCACGCCGATCGCGTGCGCCACCTCCAGGGCGCCGAGCAACGCGATGCCGATCTTGGCGACCGTCCGGCGCGCGACCGGCCCGTCCTCGATCACCATGTCGGCGAGGCTGCGGGCGTCCAGCAGTTCCATCACGATCCACGGGCGGCCGCCCTCGGTCACCACGTCGTACACCTGGACCACGGCCGGGTGCTGGATCGCGGCGGCGGCGCGGGCCTCGCGCAGGGTCCGCTCGTACATCGCGTCGCGGTCGCTGGGCGCCAGACCTGGCGGGAGGACGACCTCCTTCACCGCCACGTCGCGGCGTAGCAGCGTGTCTGTCGCACGCCAGACGGTGCCCATGCCGCCGTTGCCCACCGGCGAGCGCAGCGAGTAGCGACCACCGATGGTGGTGCCGGGTGCCGCGCGTCCAGTGGGGGGACTGACTGGTCCGCCGCTCCACGTCGGGATCTGAGTCACAGAAAAGCCACCGGGGGATATCGAGGGGGCTGGGACACAACCCCCCTATCTTGCTGGTTCCGACGGCCGATGCGAAACCCGACGCGGCCGACCTTTACCTACTCGACCGTACGTGGCGGGCTACTCACCGGCCGGTCACCCCCCGGGGCGGCCCCGATTGTGCGGAATCCCTCACTCATCGATGTCTTCCGGCGTCCTACCATCCGGGGATGAGCGAACGGCGGTCGAGCGAGTCCGGTTTCCCGATCAAGGGCGTCTACACGGCGGAGGACCTGCCCGGGGAACTGGCGGAGCGGCTGGGTGCCCCGGGTGAGTTCCCGTACGCCCGCGGGGTCTATTCGACGATGTACACCTCCCGCCCGTGGACCATGCGGCAGTACGCCGGCTTCGGCACGGCCACCGAGTCCAACGCGCGCTACCACCAGCTGCTGCGGGCCGGCACGATGGGCCTCTCCGTCGCGTTCGACCTGCCCACCCAGATGGGCTACGACTCCGACGACCCGATCGCGCACGGCGAGGTGGGCAAGGTCGGCGTCGCCATCGACTCCATCGAGGACATGCGGTTGCTGTTCGACGGCATCCCGCTGGACAAGGTCTCGACCTCGATGACCATCAACGCGCCCGGCTCGGTGCTGTTGCTGCTCTACCAGCTCGTCGCCGAGGAGTCCGGGGTGCCGGGCTCGGCGCTCAACGGCACCATCCAGAACGACATCCTCAAGGAGTACATCGCCCGGGGGACGTACATCTTCCCGCCGAAGCCGTCGCTGCGGCTGGTCGCCGACACCTTCGCGTACTGCCGCAAGGAGGTGCCGAAGTGGAACACCATCTCCATCTCCGGCTACCACATGGCGGAGGCGGGCGCGACGCCCGCGCAGGAGATCGCATTCACCCTGGCCAACGGCGTGGAGTACGTCCGCGCCGCGCTGGCGGCCGGGCTGGCCGTGGACGACTTCGCCCCCCGGCTGTCGTTCTTCTTCGTCGCCCGCACCACGCTGCTGGAGGAGGTCGCCAAGTTCCGGGCGGCCCGACGCCTCTGGGCCCGGCTGATGCGCGACGAGTTCGGAGCCAAAAACCCGAAGTCGATGATGCTGCGGTTCCACACCCAGACCGCCGGCGTGCAGCTCACCGCCCAGCAGCCGGAGGTGAACCTGGTCCGGGTGGCGATCCAGGGCCTCGGCGCCGTGCTCGGCGGCACCCAGTCGCTGCACACCAACAGCTTCGACGAGGCGATCGCGCTGCCCACCGAGAAGGCGGCCCGGCTGGCCCTGCGCACCCAGCAGGTGCTGGCGTACGAGACGGACCTGACCGCCACGGTGGACCCGTTCGCCGGGTCGTACGTGGTGGAGGCGATGACCGCCGAGATCGAGACGGCCGCCGACGAGCTGATGCAGCGGGTCTTCGACCACGGCTCGGCGGTGGACGCGATCGAGGCCGGCTTCCAGAAGCGGGAGATCGAGCAGTCCGCGTACCGGATCGCGCAGGAGATCGACTCCGGCGAGCGGGTGGTGGTCGGGCTCAACCGGTTCCAGATCGACGAGGAGGAGCCGTACGAGCCGCTGCGGGTGGACCCGGCGATCGAGGCCGCCCAGGCGGAGCGGCTGGCCAAGCTGCGCGCCGAGCGGGACGCCGGCGCGGTCGAGCGGAACCTCGGCGAGCTGCGGGCCGCCGCCGAGGGCAATGCCAACGTGCTCTACCCGATGAAGGAGGCGCTGCGCGCCAAGGCCACGGTCGGCGAGGTGTGCGGGACGCTGCGCGACGTGTGGGGGACGTACCGGCCGAGCGACCGGTTCTGACCTGCTCCGGCGGCGGCCCGCGCCGGCACCTTCCCCGGTGCCCGGCGCGGGCCGTCGCTCGTCTCCAGGGGTGACCCCTGACCTGGGCGGATGCTCTCGTCACGGGGCTTTGCGCGGGCGTACAGTCGATGGTCTCCCCGCGCACGGGCGGGGCGGTGACGGCTCTGCGAAGGTGCCGGCGGGCTCATGCCTGCCGGCCGCCCGGCGGCACCTTCGGTGCGGACCTCCCGGGCGACGCCGCCCGGCCCGGCTCCCGGCCGTAGGGCAGTGCGGCCCGCCGCCGGGCACGTGTGCGGATCGGGAATGCGGGTAACCCGATCGGGTGATCGTGACGGACAGCGTGTGCGGTCGCAGTTCGGGCCGACATGTCACCGTCGGGAGTTGCTCGGCAGCCGACCGTTGTCACGCAATTGTCGGAGCGGCAGTTAATCGCCGCGACTAATGCGACAATTCGGAACGATGGCCCGGGATTTGTGACCGCTGAATCGGTTACGCGTTGTAGGAGGTGTGGGACAGATGACGGCGCTCAACCCCGATCTACCTGCTGTCCCGCAGATATTCGAGCCCTCCCACCAGGGCATTCGTGACGCTGTGCGGTCCGACCGCTACGCGAAAGATGTTGCACAGCGTCACCGCCGAAGGTCTAGGCTGTCTGCTGTTCTCCCCGAAGATCCATCCATCTCTAGTGATCGAGAATTCGACGTGACGAGTGCGTTGACGCTGCCTTCCGGCAGCCCACTGGCGTCGTCCTGGCCGGAGACGCCATCCGGGTCCCAACCCCTGCCCTTCGAGCTGGACCACCTGCTTGCCCTCCGGGTACCCGGGCTCATCGCCACCCGCCGTCACATCCACTCCCACCCGGAGCTGTCCGGCGAGGAGTTCGAGACGGCCGCCCTGATCCACCGGGAGCTCTCCCTCGCCGGGCTGAACCCGCGACTGCTCCCCAAGGGCAACGGCGTCATCTGCGACATCGACGGGCGTCCGGACGGCCCGGTGATCGCGCTCCGCGCCGACATCGACGCGCTGCCGCTGACCGACCCGAAGGACGTGCCGTACCGGTCCACCGTGGACGGGGTCTGCCACGCCTGCGGGCACGACGTGCACACCACGGTGATGCTCGGGGTCGGCATGCTGCTGGCCCAGCTCGCCGACCTCGGCCAGCTCGGCGGCCGGGTCCGGCTCATCTTCCAGCCGGCCGAGGAGATCCTGCCCTGCGGCTCGCTGGAGGTCATCGAGGCCGGTGGCCTGGACGACGTGGTGCAGATCTTCGCCGTGCACTGCGACCCGAACCTGCCGGTCGGCAAGGTCGGCCTGCGGGTCGGTCCGATCACCGCCGCCGCCGACAACGTCACCGTCCGGCTCACCGGCCCCGGCGGGCACACCGCCCGGCCGCACCTGACGGTCGACCTGGTCGACGCGCTCGGCCGACTGGTCACCGAGGTGCCGACCCTGGTCAGCCGCCGGGTGCCGGCCAACAGCGGGCTGCTGCTGGTGTTCGGCCACGCCTCGGCCGGCACCCGCTACAACGTCATCCCGTCCGAGGCGTGCGCGGCCGGCACACTGCGGGTGATGGACCGCGACACCTGGGACCAGGCCCCGAAGATCGTGGCCCAGGTGGTCCGCGACGTCATCGCCCCGACCGGGGCCACCGTGGACCTGGAGTACCTGCGCGGCCGGCCGCCGGTCACCAACGACGCCCGGGCCATCGGCGTGCTCACCGCCGCCACCGCCGCCGCCCTCGGCCCCGAGGGGATCGCGGAGACCCCGCAGAGCATGGGGGGCGAGGACTTCTCCTGGTACCTGGAGCACGTGCCGGGCGCGCTCGCCCGCCTCGGTGTCGGCCGGAACGGGCCCAACGTGGACCTGCACCGGGCCTCGTTCGATGTGGACGAGCGCGCCATTCCGGTCGGCGTACGCCTCATGGTGCAGACCGCGTTGCGGGCACTGGCGGCGGCCCGCTAGGCGCCGGACCATTCACCGGACCGGCCGGTCCCGGCACCGCCGGGGCCGGACCGGCCGGCGGACCGCGTCGGGCCCGGCGACGGCGCGCCCGGCGGACCAGCAGCACCACCGGTACGCCGATCACCAGCGCGAACGGCAGCAGCGCGCCCAGCACGGTGAGCAGCACGAAGAACGTGGTGACGAAGACGTTCCAGCCGCCCTTCAGCCCCACCAGGAAGCCGAGTTCGGGCCCCTGGTCGGCAGTGGTGTCGTCCGGGCCGAGGAAGGTCACCGTGATCGTGGAGAGCGCGGTCAGGTCGGCCAGCCGGCGCTTCTTCGCCTCCAGCGACGCCAGGTCGGCCTCCCGCCGGCCCACCTCGTTCTCCAGCGTGACCAGCTCGTTGATCGTGCTGGCCCGGGCCAGCAGCTTCCGGGCGCTGTCCACCCGGGCACGCTGGGTGGCGATCCGGGCGTCCAGGTCGACGGTCTCCTCGGTGACGTCCTGGGTCTGAATCTCGCGCCGCTCCTGCTTGCCGAGCCCGGCCAGCTGGTCGATGACCGTGGTGAACCGGTCCGCCGGCACCCGCAGGGTCAGCTCGGCCCGGGCATCCGCGGACTCGCTGCTGCGCTGGTCGCCGCCGACGAAACCGCCCGCCGCCGTCACCCGGTCGGTCGCCTCGCGGGCCGCCCGGTCGACGTCCTCGACCCGGACCTGCATGGTCCCGGTGTAGATGATCGACCGCTGGTCCACCCGCAGGTCCGCCCCGCCTGAGCCGGTCGCGGCCGGCGCCGCCTTCTCTGGAGCCCCGCCGGCACCCGCGTTCGCGGCCCCGCCGGCGGCGGGCGCCCGTCCGGAGTCCGACGCGCTGTTCCCGCCGTCCGCGCCGCAACCCCCCGCGACCAGTACCGCGGCCAGTCCCACCACCGTGAACAGCACGCCCCGGCGGCGTCTTGCTCTTCCGCTCATGTCCCCGCTCCACTCGTCGACGACCCCGCGCCGGGGTCGATACCTCGGACGCGACGCGTCATCGCGCCGGTTCCGGCAGACTGCGACGAGGACGTCACGATTCGATAATCGAGGAGTCACGATGCAGGTCACCAAGTACGCCCACTCCTGCCTCCGGATCGAGCACGACGGGGGAGTGCTCGTGGTGGACCCCGGTGTCTACAGCGAACCCGAGGCGCTGGACGGGGCGGACGCGGTGCTGATCACCCACGAGCACCCGGACCACCTGAACGTCGAGGTGCTCACCCGCGCGCTGGAGCGCCGGCCGATGCCGGTCCACGGCCCGGCCTCGCTCGCCGGTGTCCTCGGCGACGCGGCCGAGGCGCTGGTCGTGGTCGCGCCGGGCGAGTCGTTCACCGCCGCCGGTGTGCCGGTCCGGGCGTACGGCGGCCAGCACGCGGTGATCCACCCGGACATCCCGGTGATCCCGAACCTGGGCTACGTCGTCAACGACGTGGTCTATCACCCCGGCGACTCGCTGGTAGTCCCGGACGACGTCCAGGTGGACACCCTCTTCGCCCCGATCCACGCGCCCTGGAACAAGTTCTCCGAGGTGGTCGACTTCATCCGGGCGGTCGCCCCGCGCCGGGCGTACGCGGTGCACGACGGTCTGCTCAACGCCAACGGGTTCGGTGTGCTGGGCCGGCAGTACACCGCGCTGTCGAACACCGACTACCGCCGCCTCGAACCGGGCACCCGGATCGACGCCTGACCGCCGTGCCCGGACCCACCCCCGAACAGGTCCAGCGGCTCTACGCGACGCCCCCGGACCGCTTCGTCGCGGCCCGGGACGCTGCGGTCGCCGAGGCGCGTCGGTCCGGCGACCCGAAGGCCGCCCGGGAGATCGGCCGGCTGCGCCGGCCCACCGTGGCCGCCTGGCTGGTCAACCTGCTCGCCATCCGCCGCCCCGAGCTGGTCGCCGACCTGGCCCAGCTCGCCGAGTCGCTGCGGACCGCCCAGCGCGAACTGCGCGGTGCCCGACTGCGCGAGCTGTCCGCGCAGCGCCGGGCCGTGGTCGGCGCCCTCGTCGCCGAGGTACGCAAGCTGGCCGCCACCGAGCCCGGCGCCCCGCCGGCCGGGAAACTGCCGTTGGGCGAGGTGGAGGCGACCCTCAACGCCGCCCTCTCCGACACCGAGGTGGCCGAGCAGGTCCGGGCCGGCCGGCTGCTCCGGCCCGTGCACTACGCCGGCTTCGGCGAGGTGCCCCGGCCGCAGCTGCGGCTGGTCACCGGGGGCGGCGAGGAGCCACCCGTACCGGACCGGGCGGCCGAGCGGGCCGAGAGCCGGCGGGCGCGCGACGAGCGGGCCGCCGAGCGGGCCGCCCGGGCGGAACGGGCGAAACGCCGCCGGGCCCTGGAACGCGAACTGGCCAAGGCCCGCGGCGACCAGGACCGGGCCGAGCGGGAGCTGACCGAGGCCACCCGGTCCGAGCAGGACGGGGTCGCCACCCTGGACCGGATCGAGACCGAGCTGGCCGAGCTGGAGCGCCGCCGGGCCGTCGCCGAGCAGGAGCTGAGCCGCGCCAAGCTGACCCGCCGGGGTGCGGAACGCTCGGTCACCGCGGCCCGCCGGCGCGCCGGCGAGGTGGAGGGTGCCCTGGAGGCGCTGGACGCCGAAGAGGGGGATGCCGCAGACGGTGGTCACCGGGCAGACTGAGCGTGATGGATGCCCATGGTGGACGGACGGTGGTGCCGCGCCGATGACGCCGGAACAGGTCGCCGCCGCCAGCAAGCCGCTGGTGCTGGAGCTGGGGGAGGCGTTCGCCCGTTGCCCGGCGACGCTGCGCCGGGCCCGGCTGCTGGGCATCTCCGGCTGGGCCTTCTACATCACCGGCCGGGCCGGCGCGCTCGGGGACGTACGGGCCGAGACGGTCGCCGCCGCGCTCGGCTTCATCGCGCCCGAGGCCGTCGCGGACGGCTGGGACGCCGCCGCGCGCACCGTCCGGCCGCTGGAGGTGGCCGGCGCGAACCTGGCCGAGTGCTGCCGGTGGGGGGCCGAACGGCTCGGCGACGCCCCCGAGGCACCCCGCCTGGCCGCCCTGCTGGACCGGGCGGTCGGCGCGGCGGAGAGCAGCGGGATGCCGCTCTTCGCCGCCTGGCGGGCCATGCCGGTCCCGGACCGCTCGCCGGGGGCCCGGGCGGCGGTCGGGTTTCTGCTACTCCGCGAGCACTTCGCCGGGGCCCACCTGCTCGCCGTGCGGGCCGCCGGGATGACCCCGCTGGAGGCGGTGCTGGCCGGCCCGGAGGGGGAGGCGGGGGCCGCCGCCTGCGGCTGGGCGCCCCCGTACCCGCCGGTGGGGCCGCTGGTCCGGCGGCGGCTCTGGGCCGAGGCGGTGACCGACCGGCTCGCCTCGCCCGCCTTCCGCGCGCTCGCCCCCGCCGAGGGAGCGGAACTGCTCAACCTGCTCACCGCCGCGCGGCTGCACCTGCGCGGCGGATAAATCAGCGGCGCGACCCCGGGGCGCCTGCCAGGATCGCCGGCGTGACGCTTCCCGCCGGCTGGACCGCCCGCCGCCCCACCCTCGACGACGTGCCCGCGATCCTGGCGGTGGTGCACGCCGCCGACACCTTCGCCGTCGGCTACCCGGACTTCGACGCCGAGGACGTCCGCGACGCGCTGACCGCCCCCTTCGTCGACATGGCCCGCGACTCCTGGCTGGTCACCGACCCGGTGGGCGTCGCGGCCGGCTGGACGATCCTGAGCAACCCCACCGGGGTGGGTCGGGAGTTCGTCGAGGTCTACGTCGACCCGGAGCGCGGGGCCGACCTGCGTGCGCCGCTGCTGGCGCGGCTGCTCGACCGGGTCGCCGAGCGGGCCGCCGAGCGCGGCCTGCCCGCGCTCAACGTCCGTACCGCCGCCTTCGCCCCGGAGACCCGCTGGGCGACGGAGCTGGCCGAGGCGGGCTTCACCCTGGTCAAGCGGTACGTGCGGATGACCCGGTCGCTGGCCGACCTGCCCGCCGAGCCGCCGCCCCCGCCCGGGGTGACCGTCCGGCCGCTGCGCCCCGACGACGAGTCGGACCTGCGCGAGTTCCACCAGATCTTCGACACGGCGTTCCGGGACACCCCGGACTACGAGCCGCTCGGCTTCGCGCAGTGGCGGGAGCTGCTCCCGTCGTCGGGCAAGGTCTGGGACGAGTGGTTCGTCGCCGAGGTTGACGGTGCGCCGGCCGGCGCCCTGCAATCCTCCGACCAGGCGCTGGACCAGGACATGGGCTGGGTCCGCACACTCTCGGTGCTGCCCGCGTACCGGCGGCGCGGGGTGGGGGCGGCGCTGCTGCGGCGGGCCTTCGCGACCTACGCCGGCAAGGGCCGGTCCGGCGCCGGGCTCGGCGTCGACCTGGCCAACCCGACCGTCCCGGTGACCCTCTACCGCGCCGTCGGGCTGCGTGAGAAGCGCTGGACCGACATGTACGAGCGGACCGTCCCGGCCACGGCGGTGTGACACGCGACCCGCGCTCCGGGGTCACCCTGCGGCCGGCGAACCGGCCGGAGGACACTGGGGCTGTGGGAGAGCCGCTAGGCCGAAGCCGTGCCGGTGGGGCGGGACCGCAGCTCGGTGACGTAGTCGTCCGGCGCGCCCGCCTTCTCCGCCGCGTTCGCGATCTCCGACAGGTACCAGGACGTCGGCAGGCCGCCCTCGTAACCGTCGAAGACGTAGAACCACGCGGTCACGTCCCCGTCCAGCGTCGAGACGCGGACGGTGAGCGTCCGGTACGTCCCGGCGGTCACCCCCTCGATCTCGTCGAGCTGGGCGGCGTCGTACGGGTGGACGTCGTAGAGCGCCACGAAGACCCGGTCGCCCGGGGACTCGACCACGGTGCTGACCGAGCCCTCCCAGCCGATGACGTCCTCGCCCGCGAAGGTGAGCCGCCACCCCTCCAGCCAGCCGGTGCCCACCATCGGCGAATGCGGGCAGTAGGCACGCATGCGAGCGGGGTCCAGGTTTGAGCCGTAAGCGGCGTACAGACGCACGGCGATGACGATAGCCCGGTGGGCGGGTGAGGGAGAATACGACGGAGCGTGTCGAGCGCGATGGGGAGAAGAAAGTCACTGTGAGCACTGACGAGGGGCGAGCGCTGTGAGCCAGATCGTGATCATCGGCGGGGGACCGGCCGGGTACGAGGCGGCGCTGGTCGCCGCCCAGCTGGACGCTGATGTCACCGTGGTCGAGGCGGAGGGGGCCGGCGGTGCCTGCGTGCTCTCCGACTGCGTGCCGTCCAAGACCTTCATCGCCAGCTCCCAGGTGGTCACCGGCTACCGGGACACCGAGGAGTTCGGGGTGCACTCGGACGGGCTGGAGGCGGTCACCGTCGACGCCAGCGCGGTGCACGAGCGGGTGAAGCGGCTCGCCCTGGCCCAGTCCGCGGACATCCACGACAAGCTGGTCAAGGCCGGGGTCGAGTTCGTGGCGGGCACCGCCCGGCTGGGCGAGGACACGCTCGGTCACACCCACCGGGTGATCGTCACCCCCGCCGACGGCCGTCCGGAGTACTCCATCGCGGCGTCCACGGTCCTGATCGCCACCGGCGCCACGCCGCGGCAGCTCCCCACCGCCCCGCCGGACGGCGAGCGCATCCTGACCTGGCGGCAGGTGTACGACCTGCCCGAGCTGCCCGAGCACCTGGTCGTGGTCGGCTCCGGCGTCACCGGCGCCGAGTTCGCCAGCGCGTACCTGGCGATGGGCATCCAGGTCACTCTGGTCTCCAGCCGGGACCGGGTCATGCCGCACGAGGACGCCGACGCCGCGATGGCGATCGAGCAGGTCTTCCGCAGCCGGGGCATGACCATCCTCAACAACTCGCGCGCCGAGGCGGTCCGCCGGATCGGCGACGGCGTCGAGGTGGTGCTCGCCGACGGCCGGGTGGTGGTCGGCTCGCACGCGCTGATCACCGTCGGCTCGATCCCCAACACCGCCGGCCTGGGCCTCGCCGAGTACGGCGTCGAGCTGGCCCGGGGCGGGTACGTGAGCGTCGACCGGGTCTCCCGGACCAACGTCCCCGGCATCTACGCCGCCGGCGACTGCACCGGTGTCCTGGCCCTGGCCAGCGTCGCCGCCATGCAGGGCCGGATCGCGATGTGGCACGCGCTCGGCGAGGCGGTCCGGCCGCTGCGGCTGCGTACCGTCGCGGCGAACGTCTTCACCGACCCCGAGCTGGCCACCGTCGGCGTCTCCCAGAACGAGGTGGACGCCGGCAAGGTCCCGGCCCGCCAGGTGATGCTGCCGCTCTCCGGCAACGCCCGGGCGAAGATGGACGACCTGGCCGACGGCTTCGTCAAGCTGTTCTGCCGGCCGGCCAGCGGCCAGGTGATCGGCGGCGTGGTGGTGGCGCCGAAGGCCAGCGAGCTGATCCTGCCGATCACCATGGCGGTGGAGAACAACCTCACGGTCAACGAGCTGGCGCAGACCATCACCATCTACCCGAGCCTGTCGGGCTCGATCACCGAGGCCGCCCGCCAGCTCATGCTGCACGAGCTGGAGTGACCTGCCGCGCCCGGCCGGCGCCGGGCGCCACCTCGGCGAGCTGGCGGTGTCCCGGGACCCGGGAGGCCGCCACCTCGCCGATCCCGCGGCGGCGGACCAGGGTCCCCGCGACCACGCTGAGCAGCGCGACCTCGGCGAGGATGAGCAGCCGTTCGGCCAGGCCGAGCAGCACCCGGTCACCCGGGTACGCGGACCAGACCATCGCCCCGGCCAGCAGCAGACTGGCCACGGCGAGGACGCGCAGCCAGCCGCCGGCCCGCCCGCCCAGCGGACCGGCGAGCAGCCAGCCGGCGGCCGGCAGGACGAGGAAGGCCACCACCGAGGCGTACCGGTGCAGGTAGGCGCCGGTGCCCATGGCCGTGCCGGGCTCGTTGGTGGGGATCGTCGCGGTGACCAGCAGGCCGGCGGCCCAGGTCACGAGCAGGAACCGCGCAGGCCGGGGCGCGCCGGCCCGGCGCAGCGCCGACAGGAGTACGACGCTCGCCGCGGCGAGCACCACCATGGCCACGTCGATGACGCCGCCCCGGTCGGAGACGGCGAAGTCGCTGACGGTCAGCGACCAGGGGTTCAGGTCGTCGTTCACCTCGAGGTGACCGACCACGGCGAGCACCGCCGCCAGGGCGATCCCGCCGAGGGCCAGCAGGCCGTTTCTCCGGGTTCCGGGCATGGGCTCAGCCTGCTGCCGGAACCACCCGAAACGGATCCGGGCCGGCCACCCACTTCGCCCCCGGGGACGCCCCCTAGATGGCGTAATTCAGTCGACCGGGACCTTGACCGGGGTCTCGGTCTCGGTGCGGCTGTTGCGCGCGCTGATCGCGGTCATCGCCCAGCCGGCGGCGGCGAACCCGGCCGCCGCCACCGCGCCGATCACCGCGAGCCGCCACGCCGACTGGGTGAGCGCCGTGCCGCCGAGGTGACCGACCAGCGTCCCGTAGCTGGCCCAGGCGGTGGCGGCGGCGGCCTCGTAGAGCAGGAAGAGGCGGTACGGGTAGCGGCTGCGCCCGGCCGAGAAGCAGGCGGCCATCCGGCCCCCGGGCACGAAGCGGCAGAGCAGGATGACCAGCGGACCTGGTTCGCGCAGCCCCCGGGTGACCCGGGCGGCGGCCCGGCGGGCCCGGCCCGGCATCACGTGTCGGGCCTGTCGGCGGTCCGGGGCGGTCCGGCCCAGCAGGTAGCAGGCGAGGTCGCCGGCGAAGACGCCGAGCGCGCCGACCGCGATGGTGAGCGGCAGGCTCAGTCCGCCGTAGACGGTCAGCGCGCCGCTGGTGATCATGACGACCTGGGTCGGCACCACCGGTACGAACGCGTCGGCGGCCAGCAGCGCCAGCAGCACGAGATACGCCCACGTCGGCGACGCGACGTCAGAGATGAGTTCGGGCACGACCGTCACCTCGCCGGATTCCCCCGATGAACCGTTCCGAGCCTGCCCGCGTGTCCGGCGTCACCGTGGACAGCCCCGCCCGGTGGTGACCGCTGACACGACCGGGCCACCGATGGACAACGAAACAGGACCGCCGAATGTGACGCCCCGGGGCGGGCGGCGGATCGCCGATCCGCGGCGTACCGTTGACGGGACGCGACCGCGTGGGCGCCGGGTCCCCCGTTCCTGGCGACCGGGTCGCGGCGGGTCGCCGGCAGGTCCCGAGCCGGCGGCCCGCACCCTCTTCCCGCACCCGGCCGGTCCACCGGCGGGTTTCGGCTCGCCGAAATCCGGGTGCGCCCGCCGAGCCGTCGCGCGTACCGTCGCGGCATGCGCAGCGCGGTGGTGACCACGACGCCGGGAATCCCCGGCGCGCCGCACTGACGTTTCCGTCGACGAGGCCCCGGGGCGAACCGCCCCGGGGCCTCGCGGCGTACCGGGCCAGCTCGCCTCCGGGTCGTACCCGATCAAGGAGAGCGCCATGATCGACCACCGCAGGCTCGGCCGGGACCTGGAGCTGTTCGTCTCCGACCCGCTGGCGGGCGCCGGGTTGCCCATCTGGCTGCCGGCCGGCGCCGCCGCCCGGCACGCCGTCGAGGAGTACGTGCGGGACCTGGAGCGCCGGGCCGGCTACCGGCACGTCTATTCGCCGCCGCTGGGCAAGCGGGAGCTGTTCGAGCTCTCCGGCCACCTCGGCTACTTCGCCGACGACATGTTCCCGCCGATGCGGCTGAGCGCCGACGACGAGTTCGTGCTGCGCCCGGCGCTCTGCCCGCACCACGCGCTGGTCTACCGGGCCCGCGGCCGGTCCTACCGGGAGCTGCCGCTGCGGGTCGCCGAGATCGGCGGGATGTACCGGGCCGAGCGGTCCGGGGTGCTCGGCGGGCTGTCCCGGGTACGCGCCATCTCGCTGAACGACTCGCACAACTTCTGCGCGCTGGAGCAGGTCGGCGACGAGGTACGCGAGATCCTGCGGCTGATCCGCGAGGCGCACGCGGCGCTCGGCGTGCGGCCGGCCGGGTTCCGGCTGTCGTTGCGCGGGCCGGGGGAGAAGTACGTCGGCGACGACGTCCAGTGGGCGCGGGCCGAGGAGCTGCTCCGGGCCGCCCTCGACGGGGTCGACTTCACCGAGGGCCCAGGCGAGGCGGCGTTCTACGGCCCGAAGATCGACATTCAGATCGTCGACGCGGCCGGCCGGGAGTCGACCATCTCCACCATCCAGCTCGACTTCGACAAGCCGGAGAAGTTCGACCTGTCGTACACCGACGCGGACGGCGGCCGGAAGCGGCCGGTGATGGTGCACCGCAGCCTGGTCGGCAGCATGGAACGGCTCTTCGCCTATCTGATCGAGGTGCACGCGGGCGCCTTCCCGGCCTGGTACGCCCCGGTGCAGTTGGTGCTCCTGCCGGTCGACGGCGGCCAGGCCGACGCCGCCCTGGACCTGGCCCGCCGGGTTGAGGCGGCCGGGCTTCGGGTCGAGGTCGACCAGGCCGGATCGCTGGGCGCCCGGATCCGCGACGCGGCCCGCCGGAAGGTGCCGTACGCCGGGGTGGTCGGCCCCCGGGAGGCCGCCGACGGCTCGGTCTCCCTGCGCCTGCGCGACGGGCGCGGGCTCGACCCGATGCCGGCGGCCGAGGCGCTGGGGCTGATCGGCGCGGTGGTGGCCGCCCGCTCGGCCGACCTGCTGCCGCCCGCCTGACACCCGTCGGGCCGGGCCGCCCGGGTGACCGCCGGTCACCCGGGCGGTGGCCGGTGTCGGACCTGCCGCCGGACCCACGTCAGTTCCTGGCCGGCGCGGTCGTCGGGCGCGTGCCGGCGGGCACGCCACCGGGGACCGGTGCGGTGATCTCGTCGGTGATCACCGCACCGGCGAACTGCGACCGGTAGAGCCCGGCGTACGCGCCGTCGGCGGCGAGCAGTTCGTTGTGGCTGCCCTGCTCGACGATCCGGCCCTGCTCCATCATCAGGATCAGGTCGGCGTCGCGGATGGTGGAGAGCCGGTGCGCGATGACGAAGCTGGTCCGGTCCGAGCGCAGCGCCGCCATCGCCCGCTGGAGCAGCACCTCGGTCCGGGTGTCCACCGAGCTGGTCGCCTCGTCGAGGATCAGCAGCGACGGCTCGGCGAGGAACGCGCGGGCGATGGTGATGAGCTGCTTCTCGCCGGCGCTGACGTTGCTCCCCTCCTCGTCGATCACGGTGTCGTACCCGTCGGGGAGGCTGCGCACGAAACGGTCCACGAAGGTGGCCCGCGCCGCCGTGCGGATCTCCTCCTCGGTGGCGTCCGGCCGCCCGTAGGCGATGTTGTCCCGGATGGTGCCGCCGAAGAGCCAGGTGTCCTGGAGCACCATGCCGATCCGGCTGCGCAGCTCGTCCCGGGGCATCGAGCTGATGTCCACCCCGTCGAGCGTGATCCGGCCGGCGTCCAGCTCGTAGAACCGCATGATCAGGTTGACCAGGGTCGTCTTCCCGGCGCCGGTCGGGCCCACGATGGCCACCGTGTGTCCCGGCTCGGCCACCAGCGAGAGGTCGTCGATCAGCGGCTTGTCCGGGTCGTACCGGAAGGAGACGTGCTCGAATTCGACCCGGCCGCTGACCCGCGGCGGTGCGGGCCGCTCGGGGGTCTGCTCCTCGGCGTCGAGCACCTCGAACACCCGCTCCGCGGAGGCCACCCCGGACTGGAGCAGGTTCGCCATCGAGGCGATCTGGGTGAGCGGCTGGGTGAACTGCCGGGAGTACTGGATGAACGCCTGCACGTCGCCGAGGGTCATCGTCCCGGAGGCGACCCGCAGTCCGCCGACCACGGCGATCGCGACGTAGCTGAGGTTCCCGACGAACATCATCGCCGGCATGATGATCCCGGAGATGAACTGGGCCCCGAAGCTGGCCCGGAACAGCTCCTCGTTCTTCTCCGCGAAGGCGGCCTGCACCTCCCGCTGCCGGCCGAAGACCTTGACCAGCTCGTGGCCGGTGTACGCCTCCTCGATCAGGCCGTTCAGCTCACCGGTGTGCCGCCACTGGGCGATGAACCGGCGCTGCGAGCGCTTGGCGATCTGCTGGGTGACGACCACCGACAGCGGCACCGCCACCAGGGCGACCAGGGCCAGCAGGGGCGAGATCCAGAACATCATGGCCAGTACGCCGACCACGGTGAGCAGCGCGGTGAGCAGCTGGCTGAGCGTCTGCTGGAGGGTCTGCGAGATGTTGTCGATGTCGTTGGTGACCCGGCTCAGCAGCTCGCCGCGCGGCTGCCGGTCGAAGTAGGGCAGCGGCAGCCGGTTGAGCTTGTCCTCCACGTCGGCGCGCAGCCGCAGCACGGTCCGCTGCACCACCCCGTTGAGCAGCCAGCCCTGCCACCACATCAGCAGGCTGGCACCCAGGTAGAGCGCGAGCGCCAGGGTGAGCGTGCGGCCCAGCGCGGTGAAGTCGATGCCGGCCCCGGGCACCAGGTCCATCCGGGCCAGCATGTCGGCGAAGTTGTCGTTGCCGGCGGCCCGGGCCGCGGCCACCGCCTGCTCCGCGGTGGTGCCGGCGGGGATCTGCCGGCCGACCACCCCGGCGAAGATGAGGTCGGTGGCGTGGCCGAGGATCTTCGGACCGATCACGCTCGCCGTGACGCTCGCCAGGGCCAGGGTGACGATCGCGGTCAGCTGCAGCCGGTGCGGCCGGAGGCGGCCCAGCAGACGCCGGGCGGACGGCCCGAAGTTCATCGACTTCTCCGCCGGCATCGCGGCGCCCATCCACGGCGGCCCCTGGCCGCGCCGTCCGGCCGCGGGCAGCCGGTTCGGCGTCCGCCCGTCGGCGGCGGCCACCGGGCCGGCGGTCTGCTTCTGCTCGGGTACGGAACTCACGCCGGCACCTCCGCCGTCTGCTGGGACGCCACGATCTCGGCGTACGTCGGGCAGTTCTCCAGCAGCTCCTCGTGTCGTCCCATGCCGACGATCCCCCCGTCCTCCAGCACGATGATCTGATCGGCGTCGATGATCGTGGAGACCCGCTGGGCCACGATCACCACCACCGCGTTCTCGGTGACCGGCTTCAGCGCGGCCCGCAGCCGGGCGTCCGTGCCGAGGTCGAGCGCGGAGAACGAGTCGTCGAAGAGGTAGATCTCCGGCTCGCGGACCAGCGCGCGGGCGATGGCCAGCCGTTGCCGCTGGCCGCCGGAGACGTTCGTGCCGCCCTGCGCGATCGGCGCGTCCAGCCCGCCGGGCATCTCCGCGACGAAGTCCCGGGCCTGGGCGACCTCCAGAGCCGCCCACAGTTCCGCGTCGGTCGCGTCCGGGTTGCCGTACCGGAGGTTGCTGGCGACCGTGCCGGTGAACAGGTACGGCCGCTGCGGCACCAGCCCGATCCGGCGCCACACCTCGTCCGGCTCCAGCAGCCGCACGTCCACCCCGTCGACCAGCACCGCGCCGGAGGTGGGGTCGACCAGCCGGGGGATCAGCGTGAGCAGGGTGGTCTTGCCGGCGCCGGTGGACCCGATGATGGCCGTGGTCCGGCCGGGGCTGGCCTTGAACGAGATGTCGTGCAGCACCGGCGCGCTCGCCCCGGGGTACCGGAAGGCGACCCGGCGGAACTCCAGCTCGGCGCGGCGGGTCATCGCGATCATCGGCTCGACCGGCGGCAGCACCGACGAGTCGGTGTCCAGCACCTCGACGATCCGCTCCGCGCACACCGCCGCGCGCGGCACCATCATCAGCATGAAGGTGGCCATCATGACCGCCATCAGGATCTGCATCAGGTACTGCAGAAAGGCGGTCAGCGCGCCGATCTGGATCTGGTTGGAGTCCACCCGCCCGGCGCCGAACCAGAGCACCGCGACGCTGGAGACGTTCAGCACCAGCATCACCACCGGGAAGATCAACGCCTGGAGCCGGCCGACCCGCAGGGCGGTCGCGGTGAGGTCGGCGTTGGCCTTGCCGAACCGCTTCGTCTCGTACGGCTCGCGGACGAACGCCCGGACCACCCGGATGCCGGTGATCTGCTCGCGCAGCACCCGGTTGACCGTGTCGATCCGGGTCTGCATGAGCCGGAAGCCGGGCACCATCCGCCGGGTGATCAGGCCCAGCGCGACCGCCAGGACCGGTACGCAGACCAGCATCAGCCAGGAGAGGCCCACGTCCTCCTGCAGCGCCATCACCACGCCGCCGACACTCATGATCGGGGCGGCCACCAGCATGGTGCAGCTCATCAGCACGAGCATCTGCACCTGCTGCACGTCGTTGGTGTTCCGGGTGATCAGCGAGGGTGCCCCGAACCGGCCCACCTCCCGGCCGGAGAAGCGGTTGACGTGGCGGAAGATGTCGGCCCGGACGTCCCGGCCGAAGCCCATCGCGGTCTTCGCGCCGAGGTAGACGGCGATGATCGAGCAGGCGATCTGGAGCAGGCTGACGAGCAGCATCCAGCCACCCGTACGCAGGATCTGGTCGGTGTCGCCGACGGCCACGCCCCGGTCGATGATGTCGGCGTTGAGGCTCGGCAGATAGAGCGACGCCATCGTGCCGACGAACTGGAACGCCACCACCGCGGCCAGCAACCGCCGGTACGGGCGCAGGTTGGTACGGAGCAGGCGGATCAGCACGGACGGCTCCCGGACGGGTTCTCGGTGTCGGACTCGCTGTCCCGGTTCAACCGGCGAAGGTCTCCGTCGGACATGGTCGTGATGATTTCGGTGAGGAACTCGCGTACCACCGCCTTCTTCGCCGGGTCGGCGTCGACGGAGGTGAGCGGGCGGTCGCTGTGGATCAGGTCGATGATGGCCAGCGCGTGCTCGCGGCCCTTGTCGGTCAGGGTGAGCTGGACGCTGCGCCGGTCGTTCGGGTTCTGCTGCCGGCTGACGAAGCCGTCGCGTTCCAGGGTGTCGACGATGCCGGTGAGGGTGGCGGGGCGGACGAAGCACCGCTCGGCCATTTCCCGGTGCGTGCTGTCGCCCGCCCGGAGCAGAATCATCAGCACCCGCATCCCGGCCGAGGTGAGGCCGTGATGTTCGGCGAGGTAGCGACCCCAGTGCTGTTCGACGACGTGACCGGCGATGGAGATCAGCCGGCCGAGCGGCGCCTGCCGGAGCGCGTCCGGGAAGGTGACGAGCGGTCCAATCTTCACGGCCGTTAGATTAGCCCCCAGATGGTCAGGGCCCAAACTAATTTCGGCGAACTGACATCTTGTCAGTGGAAAGATATGCTGCGCCGGTGACCACGACGCGTGGATACCACCACGGCGACCTGCGCCGGGCGCTGCTGGCGGCGGCGGCCCGGGCGATCGCCGAGTCCGGCCCCGCCGCGCTCAGCCTCCGGGACCTGGCCCGCCGGGCCGGCGTCTCGCACGCCGCCCCCGCCCACCACTTCGGAGACAAGGCCGGCCTGCTCACCGCGCTGGCCGTCGAGGGCTTCGACCTGCTCGCCACCGCGCTCGACGGGGCCGACGGCGACCTGCTGGAGGCCGGGGTGGCGTACGTGCGCTTCGCCGTCGGGCACCGGGCGCACTTCGAGGTGATGTTCGCGCCGGACCTGTACCGCGCCGACGACCCGGCCGTGGTCGCCGCCCGCGACCGGGCCGGCGCGGCGTTGCGCGGCGGTGTCGCCGCCCGGCCCGGGCCGCCCCGCGAGCCGGACCGGGACGCGCTCGCCGCCTGGTCGATCGTGCACGGCTTCGCCACCCTCTGGCTGGCCGGCGCTCTCCCCGAGCGGGTCGGCCCGGACCCGGAGGTCGCCGCCCGCACCGTGATCCGCCGCCTCTTCGAGTAGCCGGCCTCGTTGATCAAGAGGTTTGCGTCGGCAGGCGGCCGTACGGGGACGCAAACCTCTTGATCAACCGCGCGATCCGGCGGGAGCTACCAGCTGGTCGGCAGCGGCATGCCCTCGGTGTAGCCGGCGGCGCTCTGCACCCCGACCAGCGCCCGCTCGTGGAACTCGTCCAGGTTGCGCGCGCCGGCGTAGGTGAAGGCGCTGCGGACCCCGGAGATGATCTCGTCGATCAGGTCCTCCACGCCGGGCCGGGTCGGGTCCAGATACATCCGCGCCGTGGAGATGCCCTCCTCGAAGATCGCCTTCCGGGCCCGGTCGTACGCGCTGTCCTCGCCCGTACGGGCGCTGACCGCGCGGGCCGAGGCCATGCCGAAGCTCTCCTTGTACCGCCGGCCGTCCGGCTCGGTGTAGAGATCGCCGGGGGACTCGTAGGTGCCGGCGAACCAGGAGCCGATCATCACGTTCGAGGCGCCCGCGGCCAGGGCCAGCGCCACGTCCCGCGGGTGCCGTACGCCGCCGTCGGCCCAGACGTGCCGGCCCAATGCGCGGGCCGCCGCGGCGCAGTCGAGCACCGCGGAGAACTGCGGGCGGCCGACGCCGGTCATCATCCGGGTGGTGCACATCGCGCCCGGGCCGACGCCCACCTTGACGATGTCCGCGCCCGCCTCCACGAGGTCGCGTACACCGTCGGCGGTGACCACGTTGCCGGCCGCGACCGGGACCCCCGGGGCGAGCTTGCGGACCGCCCGGAGCGCCGAGATCATCCGCTCCTGGTGGCCGTGCGCGGTGTCCACCACCAGGGTGTCCACCCCGGCCTCGAGCAGGGCGGCGGCCTTGCCGGTCACGTCCCCGTTGATGCCCACGGCGGCGGCGATCCGCAGCCTGTTCCGGTCGTCCACCGCCGGTTTGTAGAGGGTGGCGCGCAGCGCGCCCTGCCGGGTCAGCACGCCGACCAGCCGCCCCTCGGCGTCCACCACCGGGGCGAGCCGGCGCCGGCCCGCGGAGAGCCGGTCGAAGCCGGTACGCGGATCCGCGTCCGCCGGCACGGTGTGCAGCTCGGTCGACATCACGTGCCGGAGCTGGGCGAAGCGGTCCACGCCCACGGTGTCCGCCTCGGTGACCACGCCGAGCGGCCGACCGGCCTCGTCCACCACGACCACCGCGCCGTGCGCGCGCTTCGGCAGCAGGTGGATCGCGTCGCCGACGGTGTCGGTCGGGCCGAGGGTGATCGCTGTGTCGTGCACCAGGTGGCGCTGCTTGACCCAGCCGACGACGTTGGCCACCACCTCGATCGGGATGTCCTGCGGGATCACCGCGATGGCGCCGCGCCGGGCCACCGTCTCGGCCATCCGCCGGCCGGCGACCGCCGTCATGTTCGCCACCACCAGCGGGATGGTGGTGCCCGTGCCGTCGGCCGTGGCCAGGTCGACGTCGAGTCGGGAGCCCACCTCGGAGCGGTTGGGCGCCATGAAGACGTCGTTGTAGGTCAGGTCGTGCGCGGGAACCGCGCCATGAAGGAACCGCACCCGAACATCATTCCTGCTCGCGGCCGGTCCCGCCGCCGCTGGTGGCCCAAACCACCCCGGCCTGCCTTGCCGGGCAACCGGAGACAGCAACTTCCCCGAAGTTGCTGTCTCCGGACGTCGGGAAGCAGCAACTTCGGGGAAAGTGTGCGGATCAGGAGATGGTGCAGATGGCCGCGCCGGCGGTGATCACTGCGCCGACCTCGGCGGCGAGGCCGCTCACGGTGCCCGCCTTGTGGGCGTGCAGCGGCTGCTCCATCTTCATCGCCTCCAGCACGACGACCAGGTCACCCTCGGCGACGGTGTCCCCGTCCGCGACGGCGATCTTGACGATCGTGCCCTGCATCGGGGAGGTGAGCGCGTCGCCGCTGACCGCGGCGCCGGCCTTGGCGCCACCGCCCCGGCGGGCCGGCTTCTTCGCGGCGGGCGCGGCGGCCGCCGTACCCGCGCCCAGGCCGGCGGGGAGCGTGACCTCCAGCCGCTTGCCGCCCACCTCGACCACGACGGTCTCGCGCTCGGCCGGACCCTCGACGGCGCCGGGGGTGGCGGTGAAGGCCGGCACGGTGTTGTCGAACTCGGTCTCGATCCACCGGGTGTGCACGGTGAACGGCTCGGCGGTGAACGCCTCGTCCCGGACCACCAGGCGGTGGAAGGGGAGCGCCGTGGCCATGCCCTCGACGACCATTTCGTCCAGCGCCCGGCGGGCCCGCTCCAGCGCCTCGGTACGCGTCTCGCCGGTGATGATCACCTTGGCCAGGAGCGAGTCGAAGTTGCCGCCGATCACGTCGCCGGCCGAGATGCCGGTGTCGACCCGGACGCCCGGGCCGCTGGGCAGCCGCAGCGCGGTGATGGTGCCGGGGGCGGGCAGGAAGTTGCGGCCCGGGTCCTCGCCGTTGATCCGGAACTCGATCGCGTGCCCACGCGGCGTCGGGTCCTCGGTGAAGCGCAGCTTCTCGCCGTCGGCGATCCGGAACTGCTCGCGGACCAGGTCGATGCCGGCGGTCTCCTCGGTCACCGGGTGCTCGACCTGCAGCCGGGTGTTGACCTCCAGGAACGAGATGGTGCCGTCCGCGCCGACCAGGTATTCCACGGTTCCGGCGCCGTGGTAGCCGGCCTCCCGGCAGATCGCCTTGGCGCTGTCGTGGATCTGCCGGCGCTGGGCCTCGGTGAGGAACGGGGCCGGGGCCTCCTCGACCAGCTTCTGGTGCCGGCGCTGCAACGAGCAGTCGCGGGTGCCGACCACGATCACGTTGCCGTGGTGGTCGGCCAGGACCTGCGCCTCGACGTGGCGGGGCTGGTCCAGGTACCGCTCGACGAAGCACTCGCCCCGGCCGAACGCGGCGACCGCCTCGCGGGTGGCCGACTCGAACAGGTGCGGGATCTCCTCCATGGTGCGGGCCACCTTGAGGCCGCGCCCGCCGCCGCCGAAGGCCGCCTTGATGGCGACCGGCAGGCCGTGGTCGACCGCGAAGGCCATCACCTCGTCGGCGTTGCCGACCGGGTCCGGGGTGCCGGGGACCAGGGGAGCGCCGGCGCGCTGGGCGATGTGCCGGGCGGTCACCTTGTCGCCGAGGTCGCGGATCGCCTGCGGGGTCGGGCCGATCCAGGTCAGCCCGGCGTCGATGACGGCCTGGGCGAAGTCGGCGTTCTCGGAGAGGAAGCCGTAGCCGGGGTGCACCGCGTCGGCGCCGGCCTTGGCGGCCACGTCGATCAGCTTGTCGATCCGCAGGTAGCTGTCCGCGGCGGTGTCGCCGCCCAGCGCGTACGCCTCGTCGGCCAGGGTGACGTGCAGGGCGTCCCGGTCGGAGTCCGCGTAGACGGCGACGCTCGCCAGGCCGGCGTCGCGGCAGGCCCGGATGACGCGGACGGCGATCTCGCCGCGGTTGGCGATGAGTACCTTGCGCACCTTGGTGGCTCCTCCCGGGAGGTCGATTCCGGGAGTGTATCGGCCGGGGTCGTGGCCCTAACGATCGCTCAGTGTGGCATCGCGCACTGTAGTCAAATTTGGCTATTACGCTTGTCCGGTGTCGGCGACGCGGATGATGATTCTGGGCCTGGTCAGGTGGATGCAGCCGGTGCACGGCTACGACGTACGCCGTGAGCTGCTGAGTTGGAGCGCGGACAAGTGGGCCAACGTGCAGCCGGGATCGATCTATCACGCGCTGCGCAAGCTCACCGACGAGGGGCTGCTCCGCACCGTCTCCGTCGAACAGGTCGGCGCGCGTCCCGCCCGCACCACGTACGAGGTGACCGCCAAGGGCGAGGAGGAGTTCGAGACCCTGTTGCGGGCGCAGTGGTGGCAGCTCAACGAGACCGCGGACCCGTTCGTGGCGGCCTTCTCCTTCCTGCCCGCCATGCCGCGCGACGAGGCCGCGGCGGCGCTGCGCAACCGGGCCAACCTGATTCGCGCGGGCATCGAGTCGATGCGCGCCTCGCTGGACTCGGACTGGGTGCGCAACCGCAAGCCGGTGCACGTCGGGTGGATGTTCGAGCTCTGGCTGGCCCGCGCCGAGGCGGACATGGCCTGGTGCCTGCGGATCGCGGAGCGGATCGAGTCAGGAGTGTCGTACCTGCCCGCTGGAATGGAGCGGTCCGAGGGGTGGTCGGGGTGGCAGGACGGCGGCCCGCCTCGCGGCGAAGACGCGGATTAATCAACGTTGACCATAAGAGCTATATCGCGATAGCGTCAGCGCGAACCGTGCGGGAGAGCTGCGTCCCCGGCGCGGACGATCGGCGGCCGGTCACGTCCGGCCCGGACGACCAGGAGCAGACATGATCGAGACCAGGGGGCTGCGGAAGTCGTTCCGCTCCCGCGCGGGTCGCGAGACCAAGACCGTGGACGCGGTCCGGGGGGTCAACCTCGAGGTCGCCGAGGGGGAGATCTTCGGTTTCCTCGGCCCCAACGGCGCCGGCAAGACCACCACCCTGCGGATGCTGGCCACCCTCATCGAGCCGGACGGCGGCGAGGCCACCATCGCCGGCGCCGACCTGCGCAAGGACCCGGCCGAGGTGCGCCGCCGGATCGGTTACGTGGCTCAGGGCGGCAGCACCTGGGACGAGTCCACCGCCCGCGAGGAGCTGGTGCTCCACGCCCGGCTCTACGGCATCACCAAGGCCGAGGCGCAGCGGCGTGCCGCCCGGGCCCTGGACGCCTTCCAGCTCAGCGAGTACGCCGACCGCAAGTGCAAGACCTACTCCGGCGGCCAGCGGCGCCGGGTCGAGATCGCGCTCGGCATCATCCACGAGCCGAAGATCGTCTTCCTGGACGAGCCGACCACCGGCCTCGACCCGCAGAGCCGGGCGCACATGTGGGACGAGATCCGCCGGCTGCGGGCCGAGGGGATGACCGTCTTCATCACCACTCACTACCTCGACGAGGCGGACGCGCTCTGCGACCGGATCGCGATCATGGATCACGGCGAGGTGGTCGCGGAGGGCACCCCGGCGGAGCTGAAGCGGGAGATCTCCGGCGAGGTGGTGCTGGTCGGCCTGGACGCCGCCAGCACCCCGCACGCCGCCGAGCTGCTCGACACCGAGGCGTACGTCAACAAGCTGGAGACCGCCGACGAGGGCGGCCTGCGCCTCTACGTCGACGAGGGCGCCACCGCCATCCCGCAGGTGCTGCGCCGCCTCGACGGCGCCGGCCTGGAGCTGCGCTCCATCGAGCTGCACCGCCCCAGCCTCGACGACGTCTTCCTCACCAAGACCGGCCGCTCGCTGCGCGAGTCCTGACCCTCGGAGAACCCGTCATGAAGCTCGCCCGTGACACCTGGCTCATCTTCCAGCGCCAGGCCCAGCTGCTGCTGCGCAACCCGGTCTGGGTCTTCGTCGGCGTCTTCCAGCCGGTGATGTACCTGCTGCTCTTCGCCCCGCTGCTCAAGCCCGCGCTCAACGCGCCCACCCAGGCGGCCGCGTACAAGGTCTTCGTCCCCGGCCTGCTGGTGCTGCTGGCCATCTTCGGCGGCCTGTTCCAGGGCTTCGGCCTGATCGCCGAGCTGCGCGCCGGGATCATCGAGCGGTCCCGGGTCACCCCGGTCAGCCGGCTCGCCCTGCTGCTCGGCCGCTCGCTGCGCGACGTCGTCTCGCTGGTCGTGCAGGCGATCATCATCACCCTGCTGGCGCTCCTGTTCGACCTGCGCGTCAACCTCGGCTACCTGCTGCTGGCGTACCTGATGCTGGCCCTGATCGCGCTGATGACCTCGGCCGTCTCGTACGGGGTCGCGCTCAAGGTCAAGAGCGAGGACGCGCTCGCCCCGCTGATGAACACGGTGGCGCAGCCGGTGCTGCTGCTCTCCGGCATCCTGCTGCCGCTCACCTTCGCCCCCGGCTGGCTCCAGGGCGTCGCCAAGTGGAACCCGTTCTCCTGGGCGGTCGACGGCACCCGCGCGCTCTTCGCCGGCGACCTCAGCAACGACCGGGTGTGGCAGGGCCTCTCGATCATCGCGGTGCTCGCCGTCGCCGGGGTGGTCTGGGCCGCGCGGCAGTTCGCCCGCAGCGTCCGCTGAGCCGGACGAGAGAGCTGCCTCTCACCAGGGGCGGGGCACCGGACGTGCACGCGTAGCGTAAGGCCGGTGCCCCGCCTCACCCATGACAGGACGACCTGGCTGACCTACGCTCAGTTGGGGCTGTGGGGCTTCTTCCTCTACGGGTTCGGCCCCGTCGTGCCGCTGCTCCGCGACGAACAGGGCACCAGCGCCGCCGTCGCCGGCCTGCACAGCACCGGCATCGCGGTCGGCGCCGTGGTCGGCGGGGCGCTCTTCGCGCCGGCCGCCCGCCGCCTCGGCCGCGGCCCGGCCATCTGGCTCGGCCTCGCCGGTGTGGCCGCCGGCGTCGCCGCCCTCGGCCTGCTCCACCCGCTCCCGGCCACCATCGCCGCCGTCGCGGTGATCGCCACCTTCGGCATGATCGTGATCAGCGGCGTGAACGTCGTTCTCGTCGGCCACCACGGGCCGGCCGCGCCCGCTGCGCTCGCCGAGGCCAACGCCGTCTGCGCCGGCATGGGCATCCTCGCGCCGCTGGTCATCGGCGCAAGCGTCGACGCCGGCCGGGGCTGGCGGCCGGCGATGGCCGTCGAGGTCGGCCTGATCGCGCTGGTCGCCCTCGCCGCCCTCACCTTCCGGGTACGCCTGCCGAAGGCCGCCCCTTCCGACGGCTCCAGCTCAGCGCGTCTGACGCCGCGCAGTGACCTGGAGCCGTCGGCTGCCGCGGCTGCCGCCGACCGGGTCGGGGCGACCGGTTCGGCGGCGCGGCTGCCCCGCGCGTACTGGATCGCCTGGGTGCTGATGTCGGTGACCGGCTCGATCGAGGTCTGCCTGTCGCTCTGGACCGCCGACGTGCTGCGCACCCATGCCGGGCTGAACGCCGGCGGGGCCTCGGCCGCCGTCGCGGCGATCGTCTGCGGGATGTTCGCCGGCCGGGCGGCCGGCGGTCGGTTCGCGCTCCGCCTGCCGCCGGTGCCGCTGCTGCTCGGCGCGCTGACCGTCTCCCTGGTCGGCTTCGCTCTCTTCTGGTCCGCCCCGGTCGGCTGGCTGGCGGTCGCCGGCCTGGTCGTACTCGGGCTGGGCAACGCCCTGCACTACCCGCTGGCGATCTCCATCGCCCTCGCCGTGGCCGGGCCGGCCGCCGACAAGGCGGCCGGTTGGTCCTCGTACTCGATGGGGGTGGGCTTCGGGATCGCGCCGGTCGCGCTCGGCTGGGTGGCCGACGGCGTCGGCCCCCACCTGGCCTTCCTGCTGCTGCCCGGCTTCATCGCGGCGGGCCTGCTGCTCACCGCCCGCCTCGGCCGCGCCCTGCGCACCCCGCACCCGGCCCACGACCCCACCGACGACCCCGCCCCGGTCCCCGTCTGACCCCCCGCGCTGCCCGCCCCGGGGGCTGGCCGCGCTTCGTCGCCGCAGCCCCGCTTGATCGACTCGCCTCGCGGCAGATCGCGCTCTCCGATCCACGCGATGCCCCGACATGCCGCATCCCGAGTGGACCATGACGGCCGGCGGCGCAAGGTCGCCGAGGTGGCGGTCTCCCCGGTCCGCGGTGGCCGCCACCTCGCCGATATGGTTCAGCGCACCCGGGCGAGCGTCACGCCGTCGGCGATCGGGAGCATGACCACGTCGACGCGGACGTCGGCGAGAATCTCGTCGTTGAACGCGGCGATCGCCCGGTCGTCGGCGTTCTGCGGGGCGAGCACCCGGCCGCCGCGCAACGTGTTGTCCACCGCGATCACCGCGCCCGGCCGCATCCGGGGCACCAGCTCGTCCCAGTAGACCGGGTACCCCACCTTGTCCGCGTCGATGAACGCGAAGTCCAGATGCCGCTCCCGGGGCAGTTCCCGCAGCGTCTCCGCGGCCGGACCGATCCGCAGCTCGATCCGGTCCTGCACACCGGCCCGCGTCCAGTACCGCCGGGCGACGCCGGTGTACTCCTCGGAGATGTCGAAGCAGGTCAGCCGGCCGCCCTCGGCCAGCCCGCGGGCGATCGCCAGCGAGGAGAGCCCGGTGAACGTGCCCACCTCGACGGCCTGCCGGACGCCGAGCAGCCTGGTGAGGAAGGTCAGGAACGCGGCCTGCTCCGGCGCGACCTGCATGCCCGCCTGGGCAGGAAGGACGGCCCGGGTCTCCTCGGCCAACTCCCGGACGACCTCGTCCGGGGCCGATCCGTGCGCGACGAGGTAGGCGTGCAGTTCCGGGGTCAGCGGCAGCGGCTTCGTGGTCATGACCGGACGCTAGCCGAGATGCTCGACCTCCTGGCCCCCCGGCGCGACCTTCGTCCACAGATCGGTGACGCTCAGTTCCAGCTCGGCGAGCAGACTGCGCAGCAGGGGCAGGGAAAGTCCCACCACCGTGCCTGGATCACCCTCGATGCCGGTCAGGAACGCCCCGCCCAGCCCGTCGATGGTGAACGCCCCGGCCACCGCCAGCGGCTCGCCCGTCGCCACGTACGCGGCGATCTCCTCGTCGCTGATGTCGGCGAAGTGCACCGTCGTCGAGGCGACCGCCTCCGCCCGCGACTCGTGGAGCACGTCGATCAGGCAGTGCCCGGTGTGCAGCACCCCGCTGCGGCCCCGCATCCGCTCCCACCGCCGGGTGGCGTCCGCCGCGTCGGCCGGCTTGCCCAGGATCTCCCCGTCGAACGCCAGCACCGAGTCGCAGCCCAGCACCAACGTCCGCTCGTCCGGCGTGCCGCGCAGCCGACCCAGCACCGCCTGCGCCTTCAGTCGCGCCAACTCCAGGCACAGATCCTCCGCCCGGTCGCTGACCACCTGCGACTCGTCGACGCCGCTGACCAGCACGTCAGGCTCGATCCCGGCGGCCTGGAGCAGCTTGCGGCGGGCGGGACTCTGCGAGGCGAGCACGAGGCGCAGCGGTACGGAGGTCAACACCCCACCGACGCTACCGGCTGATCCGCGGCGGCGGGTCGTCGGCACGGCGACGCCGCCGCCACACGAGATAACCACCGCCCACCGCCACCAGTACCCCCAGGGTCGCCAGCCCGCGTACGGTCGCCCCGTCGTCGCCGCTGTCGTCTGCGCCCGCCGCCCCGCTCGTGGCGGGTGCGGTCACGTTCGACGAATCGAAGCCCAGTGGGGGTACGTCCGCAGTGAGGGCGGCGACCAGGTCGATGACGCCGTAGCCGTACTCGTCGTCGCGGCCGGGTGGACCCTTGTCGATCGCGGTGGCGGTGAGGCGGTGGGCGACCTCTTGGGCGGGGAGGTCGGGGTACTTGGAGCGGATGAGGGCGGCAGCGCCAGCCACGATCGCAGTGGCGCTTGATGTGCCCGTGCCCTTCGAGTACTTGCCGTCGTAGCTGGTGCTGTAGACGTCGACCGCCGGGGCCACGACGTCGATTTCCGGTCCAGTCACTGAGATCGCGGCATGTCTACCAGACCGATCAATTCCTCCAACCGCGATGACTCCCTTCTCCGTAGCCGGGTAGCCCACGTAGGAGTCCTCGGGAGCGTTGCCGGCCGCCGCCACTACAACGATGTCAGCAGATACCGCAGCCTTCACTGCTCTGATTAGCTCCGGGCTTGACCCGCCGTTGCTAGAGATGCTGATGACATCTGCGCCGTTGGAAACCGCATACTCGATGCCGCGAGCAAGATCGTCAGGAGTGCCGAGGTTGTCAGCGTTCGATGACTTGATCGGCAGGATCTTCGCGTCGGGTGCGATACCTAGGGCGCCGGTGTCTCTCGCGCGGCCGTGAGCGGCAATTAACCCAGCCATGCTGGTCCCATGGCTATTGTCGTCCTGTCGCCCGTCGCCGGAACTTCCGGCGAGGGTTGCTGTCCCTGTAAGCAGGTTGAATCTCAAGTCTGGGTGAGGATCGACACCGGTGTCGGGAACAGCGACGATAATTCCTTGGCCCCGACATATTTGGTTCGCCTGGTCCGCTTTCAGATAGCGAAGGTGCCACTGGTCGGCACGTATTCGCATCGCTTCGTCAGAGCCTGGCACGGCAACCGCTGGCCAGGAAGCTAAAGATGGCGTCGCCAATATCAAGGCCGCGATTGTCAGAGCAAGCTTGGTCATCACCGGCTAAATCCGATTGCGGGACCGGGGTCGATCGGCCCTTCCTCATCGGGCGGCAGCATTATTGGACTGACCCCTTGGTCGGTCTCCCAAGGATTATCCGGGTCCCAGCGGCGAGGGCCGTCAGCTTTTTGCGGGTCTCGACCGAGTCGACTGCTCGGATGCTCAGCGCCTGTGTTGGAAGGTGAACCGCCGATCGGAGTGAGACCATGGGCTGTATTGAATTGGGCCGCACGACCTCCCCCAGGCCTAGAGCCCGCGGCACCACTTGGTGCTGTGCCAGCAGCGCCCCCACCGATCACACCGCCTACCGGGTTGATGCGGCGTGGCGTAGATCCGGAAGGCTGGCCTAGTCCCAACCCTGGCATGCCTCCGATCAACCCGCCGGGTGGCATGGCGCGCGGCGCGCTCGGTGGTGTTGGGCGGGGAGCAGAGTTTGGCGGCTCGTTTGTTGCCTGGCCAGGGGGAACTGGAGGTCCGTTAAAACGGTTCGCCGGAGCCCGTCCGAAGCCTGGCGTCGCAGGAAGCGGCGAGGGTGATCCCCCGCTCGGTCCTAGTGGAGTGGGTACGGTGCCAGGAATGGTGGGCTGAGGAGGCGATGCGGAAAGCCCTGAACCGACTCCACCCAGTACAGGCCCTGCTCCCTGAATAGGGCCACTTGCAGGCACGGATACCCAGGGCGCAGGTGCCGCAGGGTGGCCGGCGGAGGAAACTGAGCGTGGTGAGGCGACCGGTACCGCGACGACTGGAGGAATTACAGGGATCGCGGTCACCCCGTTGTACGTGTCTGCTTCGTTCGTCTGACGGCCTGGCCGCATTGGCGGCGGAGGCTTGCTAAGCATGGCTTGGGCCTGTTGGAGTTCGCCGCTCAGCCCCGACATCAACCCCCGTGCCTGCACGTTCAACCGCTCCAGCTCCGCCTCCGTCACCGGCGACTGCGCAGGCAGCCGGCTGCCCGCCACCGCCTTCGGGTCGGCGAGAACCTCCTCGTACGCCTGCTTCTGCTTGAACTTGGCCACGTACTCGTCGTAGAGCGGCTGGAGTTCGGCGCGGGTGCTGCCGATGGCGCGGGTGGCGGCGGCGAGCGCGTCGTAGTTCGCGGCGGCGGCGTCGTGGGTGCGTTGCGCCTTGTCGATGAGCTGGTCCAGCTCGCCGATGTAGGCCCGGGCGGCGGCGTTGGTCTCGGGCGGCCACGCCTCGGCGAGTCCGCGCCGGTACTCCCGCAGGCGGCCGAGGTGGGCCAGGGCGAGGTCGCAGATCTTGCGCCACCCGGCGACCTGCTTCCACTGCCCGGTGGTGTCCTGGTCCTGCAGGCACGCCCACATGCTGTGCACGTCCATCAGTTGCCAGTCGGTGAGTCCGCTGGTGCGGCCGCTGCCCCGTTCGATCACGGCAGCACCACCGGCCCGTCCTCCGGCCCGGTGGGATCGTGCAGCGGCGGTGTCGGGCGTGGCACGGTCGTGATCGGCCTGGCGAGCGCCCGTTCGACGTCGGCGACCCGGGCCGCGGTGAAGGCGTCGGAGTGCTGGTACGTGGTGGCGATGAGGCCGGCGGCCTCGGCGAGGTGGCCGGTGGCGGGGACCATGCCCCATACCACCTGGGCGGCGGCCGTCTGGGTCTCGTGGTGCGCTTGGAGGAACTGCACCAGTTCGACGAACGCGTCGGCCGGGTTGGGGATCTCCGCCTTCAGGTCGTCGGCGATGTACGACAGGTGCGGGGCGTAGTTGCGCGCCACCTCGTCGTGGAGCCGGTCGGCGAACTCTCGCATCTGTCGGATGTCGGCCTCGATGCCGCCGTAACCACGCAGCCAACCCGCCGGCTGGTTCTCCTCGGGGATCATCGACCCTCCCTGCCTGTCACCGCGCCGTTTCCCTGAGTGAGGCTAATGGCTCCCGGCGGATCCCGGCAGGGGGGCGTACCCGGGGAAGGGTCAGCGGGGGAGGCCGGAGGCGCGCCATGCGCCCGGGCCGGCGGCGGGCGCCGCGCCCGCCGGACGGGCGCTGCGAGCCCACTGCGAGACGGCGGCCGGCGCGGGGGCGGCGGCCGGTCGGGTCCGGACGGCGATCGCGCCGACCAGCGCGGCCAGCTCCTCGGCGGTGGGCACCCCGCGGACGATCCGGAACAGCGGCTCTTCGGCAGACATGACCTCAGGGTACGCGTCCAGAACTTGACCTTCGCCGCACAGTGGCGTGCCGGCGGTGTACGCGTTGAGGCTGCCGGGTACCGTCTCAGCGATGTCTGATGCGCTTCCCCAACTTGTCGCCGACCGGTACCGGCTCATCTCGCCGCTCGGCCAGGGCGGCATGGGTCGGGTGTGGAAAGCGCGCGACGAGGTCCTGCACCGGGACGTGGCGATCAAGGAACTCGTGCCGCCGCCCAGCCTCACCCCCGAGGAGCGCCGCGAGATGCGCGAGCGCTCGCTGCGGGAGGCGCGGGCCATCGCCCGCCTCAACAACATCAACGTGGTCCGCATCTTCGACGTGCTGCGTACCGACGGCGATCCGTGGATCGTCATGGAGTATGTGCCGTCCAAGTCCTTGCAGGACACCATCGCCGAGGACGGTCCGGTGTCGCCGGCGAAGGCCGTCGAGATCGGCCTCGGGGTGCTGGGCGCGTTGAAGGCCGCGCACAAGGCCGGCATCATGCACCGCGACGTGAAGCCGGGCAACGTGCTGCTGGGCAGCGACGGCCGGGTGGTGCTCACCGACTTCGGCCTGGCCACCATCCCGGGCGACCCGAACGTCACCCGGACGGGCATGGTGCTCGGCTCGCCCGCGTACATCGCGCCGGAGCGGGCGCGGGACGGCACGGCGGGTCCGGAGGCGGACCTCTGGTCGCTGGGCGCGACGCTCTACGCCGCGGTGGAGGGCAAGTCGCCGTACGCCCGGCCGTCGGCGATCGCCACCCTGGCCGCGCTCGCCACCGAGCCGCTGCCGCCGTCGAAGAACGCCGGGCCGCTGAAGCCGTTGCTCCAGGGCCTGCTGCGCAAGGACCCGGACGAGCGGATCACCGCCGAGGTCGCGGAGCGCCTGCTGCGCAAGGCCGCCGGCCGGCGGGCGAAGAGCATTTCGCTGCTGGACGGCGTACGCCGGCCGGGGCCGAACGGTCCGCGCGAGCCGCGCCCGCCGCTGGTACCGGCGCCGCGCCCGGCCGAACGGTCGACCACCCCGAGGTTCGCCCCGGGTACGGCTGCTGCCGGCGCGGCTGCGGCTGCGGCCGGGTCCGCTGACGCCGCGCCGACCGCGAAGGTGAGCCCGCCGGTCGCCGAGCCGACCGCGAAGCTCGACACCGCGCCGCCGCTTGCCGCCGACGACACCCGGGTGGATGAATCCGCCCCGGCGCTCGACGAGACGCGGGTGGACGAGGCGTCCGCGCAGCCGCCGAGCCCGCCGAAGAACCCGACCTCGTTCCTGTCGGAGCCGGTGAGCCCGGCGCCGTCGACCGGCCGGGCGGCCGTCGTTCCGGGTACGAAGCCGGAGCGCAACCGCCGCAACCTGCTGATCGGCGCGCTGGTCGCGCTGCTGCTCATCGGCCTGGTGGTGGCGGTGCCGCTGCTCAACAACGGCGACGACGAGGGCGGCGACGGCGGGCGGTCGACCGCCGCCACCTCGTCGGCCCCGGCCCCGACCAGCGCCGCGCCGACCTCGGCCGCGCCGAGCAGCGCGGCGCCCAGCCCGACCCCGTCGGCCACCACGTCCACCGACCCGAATGCCCTGCCGGCGGGTTGGCAGTTGTACGAGGGGCCGATCGGCTTCAAGGTGCCGATCCCGAAGGGATGGAAGGCAAGGGTCCGCTCCGCCGACAACTCCGTGGTGCTGTACGAGGTCGGTGGCGCGAACCGGGTGCTGCTCATCCAGTGGACGTCCACGCCGAAGAAGGACGCGGTGGCGGACTGGCAGCAGCAGGAGCCGAACCGCGCCAGCCGTGTCAAGAACTACCAGAACTTGGGAATCAAGCGTTGCGACTGGTACCGGACCTGCGCGGACTGGGACTGGTTGGAAACCCGGAACGGCGTCCGGTTCCACGTCCGCAACCGGGGCGTGGCCACCGCCAGCAACCGGGGTTACGCCCTGCGCTGGGAGGTCCCGGCCAAGGACTGGGACGCCAACCTGGCCAACTGGCAGATCATCATCAAGCACTTCGAGCCGGACCGGAGCAACTGAGCCGGGGAATCCCGCCCTCGCGAAATTGACTCGCATGGCCTTCCGTCGGAGGGGGTATTGAACCCGCGACGACGGAAGGAGGTACGACAATGAGTCACCGACACAAGGACACCGGACCCCGGCTGGCACTGTGGATGCTGGTCGCGCTCGGCGACATCGTCCTGCTGCTGGTGAGCGCCGGCCTGTCCGCGCCGGTCGCGGTGCTCGGTGTCGTGGCCCTCGTCGTCGCGGGGGTGGCGACGTGGCGGCTGGCCCGGCGGACCACCCTGGCCGGGCGGGGCGCCGTCCCCGTACCGGTCGCCACGCGACGCAGGGCCTGACCGAGGCGACACAGACGACGGCGGCAGCGGGACCAGGTGCGGTCCCGCTGCCGCCGACCGCTGTCGGGCCGGTGCGTCAGGCGGTGTTGTTGGCCAGGGCGACCAGGCGGGTGCGGTCACCGTTCCAGTAGTCGCGGTCGACGCTGCCGCTGATCCCGGAGACCGAGCCGCTCGCGGTGTACTGCCAGAAGCTCCAGACCGGGGCGCCGGCCGGCAGCGTGCCGGGCGAGGTGGACCAGCGGGCGACCCAGAGCGGGTGGTTGGTCCACGGCGCGGTCCAGCTGCCGGTGCACTGGTTCCACCAGCTGGTGGTGGTGTAGATGACGGCGTACCGAGTGGTGCGGGACTTGTAGCGGTTGAGGAAGTCGCTGATCCAGGTGCGCATCCCGGAGGTGGTCAGGCCATAGCAGTAGCCGCCGCTGTACGGGTTCGCCTCGAGGTCGAGGGCGGCCGGCAGGGTACGGCTGTCGGCGGACCAGGCGCCGCCGTTGTTGGCCAGGTAGTCGGCCTGGGTCGCGCCGCCGGAGATGTTCGGCCGGGCGAAGTGGTACGCGCCGCGGATCACGCCCGCGTAGTACGAGTTGGTGTAGTTGCTGTTGAAGGCCGGGTCCTTGTAACTGGTGCCCTCGGTGGCCTTGATGTAGGCGAACTGGATGCCGGCGTTCTTCACGCTGGTCCAGTTGATCGTGCCCTGGTAGTGCGACACGTCGATGCCGGGGGTGGTGGCCGCGGCGGCCGGTCCGGCGGTGGCGACGAGGGCCGCCGTCGCGGTGGCGACGACGGTGAGACCGGCGGCGAGCAGCCGGCGTACGGACAGTCTGCGGACCATTGATGCCTCCATGGACGTCAATCGATTGACGACCATACTTGGAGGTAACTGCCCAAGATCACAAGAGGTTCTAAAGAAATTTTCATCGACGACCGTCATCGCCCCGGTGTTCTCGCGACGTCGGGGCCGGGGCGACTCAGCAGAGGGTGGCCGGGTCCAGCACCCAGCGAAACGGCTCGGTGACGCTCCCGCGATACGAGGCCGCACCCTATGAACGACACAGTTCGGGCCGGTAGGCTCCCCGCCCATGCCCCTGATCGACGGCCTGACGACCATCTGGGACAAGCTGACGAGCGCGCAGCCGGACCCGCCGCCGCTGCTGGTCCTGCTCACCGCCGTCGTCGCGGTCCTGGTGGTCGCCACCCGGCTGTCCTGGCGGATCTCCCGCAACGCGGTGACCATCGCCCACGAGGGCGGCCACGCGCTGGCGGCGCTGCTCACCGGCCGCAAGCTGCGCGGCATCCGGCTGCACTCGGACACCTCGGGGCTGACCCTCTCGGCTGGGCGTCCCAGCGGCCCGGGGATGATCCTCACCCTGCTCGCCGGGTACGTGGCCCCGTCGCTGGTCGGTCTCGCCGGGGCGTGGCTGCTCGCCGGCAACCGGATCACCCTGCTGCTCTGGGTTGCCGTGGCGCTGCTGCTGGCCATGCTGGTCATGATCCGCAACGTGTTCGGCGTGCTGTCGCTGCTGGTCACCGGCGGCGTGGTGCTGGCCGTCTCGTGGTACGCGTCCCCACAGGTGCAGGCCGCCTTCGCGTGGACCTCGGTGTGGTTCCTCCTGCTCGGCGGCGTACGCCCGGTGGTGGAGCTGCAACGGCTGCGCAGCCGGGGCCGGATGCCGGAGTCCGACGCGGACCAGCTCGCCCGGCTCACGCCGTTCCCGCCGCTGTTCTGGGTGGGCGTCTTCATGCTGGTAAGCCTGGCCGCGCTCGCCGCCGGCGCGCTGCTGCTCGCCGGCCCGATCCTCACCGACTGGGGCCTCACCGCCTGAGGGTCCGCGGGCCACGGGAAGGACGCAACCGGCGGGCAAGGAGTGGTTGTGCCACCTCGCCGAGGCAGCCTGACCGGGCACGCGGCAGAATCGGACGGATGCGGTACCTGATCATCGGAGCGGGCGCGGTCGGCGGCACCATCGGCGTACGGCTGGGGGAGGCCGGCCGGGACGTGACGCTGGTGGCCCGCGGCGCGCACCTGGCCGCGCTCCAGGAGCGAGGCCTGACCCTGCGCACGCCGGCGGGCACGGTGACCAGCCGGCTGCCCGCGGTGGCCGGGCCCGGCGAGCGGCCGCTGCCCGCCGACACCGTGCTGGTGCTGACCGTGAAGTCGCAGGACACCGAGGCGGCGCTGGCCGCCTGGGTGGACACCCCGGTCGAGGACGGCGGCGCGGCCGGCGAGCGGCTGCCGATCGTGCTCGCCCAGAACGGCGTCGCCAACGAGCGGGCCGCGCTGCGGCTCTTCGCCCGGGTGCACCCGGTCTGCGTCTGGCTGCCGGCCACCCACCTGGAACCGGGCGTGGTCGTCGCCAACGGGCACCCCCACCCGGGGATGCTCCACCTCGGCCGCTATCCGTCCGGATCGGACGACACCAGCCGGGCGGTCGCCGCCGACCTGACCGCCGCCGGGTTCGTCGCCCCGGTCCGCGACGACGTGATGCGCTGGAAGTACGGCAAGCTGCTCGGCAACCTCGGCAACGGCCTCCAGGCGCTGCTCGGCCGGGACATCCCCGAGGCGCTGGCCGCCCGGGTACGCGCCGAGGGAGAGGCGGTCCTCGCCGCCGCCGGCATCCCGCACACCACGCCCGCCGAGGAGGCCGCCGAGCGGGGCGACCGGGTCCGGCACCGGCCGGTCGACGGCGAGGAACGGGCCGGCGGCTCCACCTGGCAGAGCCTGGCCCGGGGCACGGGGTCCGCCGAGGCCGACCACCTCAACGGCGAGATCGTGCTGCTCGGCCGGCTGCACGGCGTACCCACCCCGGCGAACGCGTCGGTCCAGGTCGCCGTCCGGCGTGCGGTCCACGAGCGGATCCCGGCCGGCGGCTTCCCCCTCGCCGAGCTGGAGAAAATGCTCGGCTGATCGGGCAACCACACCCCGCGCGCCAGGCGTGTCCCCTGCGAACACGGGGAGGTGACAGGTGCCCGACAGCGAGGGATTCGACGAGTTCTACCGCGGCAGCCGGCAACGGCTGCTCGGCTTCGTCTACGTGCTCACCGGCGACCTGGCCGAGGCCCAGGACGCCGTGCAGGAGGCGTACATCCGGGCCTGGCAGCGCTGGTCAGCGGTGTCCCGGTACGACGATCCGGAGGCCTGGGTCCGGGTGGTGGCCAGCCGGATCGCGGTGAGCCGCTGGCGCAGCCTGCGCAGCCGGGCCCGGGCTTACCTGCGGCACGGGATGCCGGAGAGCATCCCCGAGCCGAGCACCGACACCGTCGAGGTGGTCGCCGCGCTGCGCCGGCTGCCCGAGGAGCAGCGCACCGCCATCGCCCTCTACTACCTGCTCGGCATGCCGGTGGCCGAGGTGGCCCGGGAGACCGAGGCGCCGGTCGGCACGGTCAAGGCGCGGCTGTCCCGAGGGCGGGCGGCGCTCGCCGGGCTGCTCACCGTCGTGGATGTGGAGGAGGCCGCAGATGCGTGACGACGTGAGGTTCGTCGAGCTGGTGCACCGGGATCTGGGAGAGGTGCGCTGGCCGGAGCCGGCCGAGATCCGGACGGCGGCCCGGCGCCGCAGCCAGCGTACGGCGGTCGCCGCCGCCACGGCGGTGCTGGCCGTCGCCGCGGCCTCCGCCGTTCTCGTGGGCCGGGCCGAGGGCCCGTCCCCGTCCCCGGCCGCTTCCGTCGGCGGACGCGCGGAGATTCCGACCGAGGCGATGCTGGACCCGGCCGACGTGCCGGTGAGCAGCGACGAGCGGCTCGGCGACACCGGCCTCGGGGAACGGGTCCGGGTCGACGACCTGCTCCGCTCCTGCGGGCAGGACCAGGGGCTGTCGCCGGCGGCGACCGAATCGCGCATCTCCCGCTCGCAGAGCCTGATCGGCACCGAGACGGTGAAAGGCTTCGCCCCCTACCGGCGGCCGGTCGTCAGCCAGGACGTGTACCGGTTGACGGCGGCGGATCGCGTCTTCGCCGGGCTCGACCGCCTGGTCGCGGCCTGCGCGGCGTGGCGGCAGACCGGCCCGGTCCAGGGGGACGCGGGGACGATCACCGCGACGGTCGTGCACCGCTGGACCGTTGTCGTCCGCGACTTCGCCGGTGACCAGGCGGTCCTGCTCCGGCACACCGTCTCCGTGCCGGTGGATCCGGCCACCGGCGGGCCGGTCGGAATCTCGCCGGGGCCGGAATACCGGCTGGTCGTCCGGGTCGGCGACCTGGTCACGGTGCTGGTGCCGGGAGAGCCGCTTCGCCCCGGTGTGCCCGGCAGCACGATCACCGAGGCGGGACTGCTCGACGTGGGGCGGGCCGCGGCCGACCGGCTCTGCGTCGCCGCCAACCCCGGCTGCTGACGTGGGGGGGGGGGGGGGGGGGGGGGGGGGGGGGGGGGGGGGGGGGGGGGGGGGGGGGGGGGGGGGGGGGGGGGGGGGGGGGGGGGGGGGCGTCGCCCACCCCCCCCCCCCCCCCCCCACCCCCCCCCCCCCCCCCCCTCCCCCCCCCCCCCCCCCCCCCCCCCCCCCCCCCCGGCACCGTCCACTACAGCGGGATGTTGCCGTGCTTCTTCGGGGGCAGCGTCTCGCGCTTGGTGCGCAGCACCCGCAGCGCCCGGACCACCTGGGTACGGGTCTCGTGCGGCGGGATCACCCCGTCGACGTAGCCGCGCTCGGCGGCGATGTACGGGTTGGCCAGCGTGTCCTCGTACTCGGCGATCTTCTCGGCCCGGACCGCGGCCGGGTCCTCGGCGTTCGCCAGCTCCTGCCGGTAGAGGATGTTCACCGCGCCCTGCGCGCCCATCACCGCGATCTGCGCGGTCGGCCAGGCGAAGTTCAGGTCGGCGCCGAGGTGCTTGGAGCCCATCACGTCGTACGCGCCGCCGTACGCCTTGCGGGTGATGACGGTGACCTTCGGGACGGTGGCCTCCGCGTACGCGTAGATGAGCTTGGCGCCGCGGCGGATGATGCCGTCCCACTCCTGCCCGGTGCCGGGGAGGAAGCCGGGCACGTCCACGAAGGTCAGCACCGGGATGTTGAACGCGTCGCAGGTGCGCACGAACCGGGCCGCCTTCTCCGAGGCGGCGATGTCCAGCGTGCCGGCGAACTGCATCGGCTGGTTGGCGACCACGCCCACCGGACGCCCCTCGACCCGGCCGAAGCCGACCACGATGTTCTGCGCGTAGAGCGGCTGGACCTCGAGGAACTCGCCGTCGTCGAGGACGTGCTCGATGACCCGGTGCATGTCGTACGGCTGGTTCGCCGAGTCGGGGATCAGCGTGTCCAGCTCCCGGTCCTCGTCGGTGATCTCCAGCTCGGCCGGGGCGTCGTAGACGACCGGCTCGTCCAGGTTGTTCGACGGCAGGTACGACAGCAGCGCCTTCACGTACTCGACCGCGTCCTCCTCGTCGGTGCCGAGGTAGTGCGCGTTGCCGCTGCGCGCGTTGTGGGTGCGGGCGCCGCCCAGCTCCTCCATGCCCACGTCCTCGCCGGTGACCGTCTTGATCACGTCGGGGCCGGTGATGAACATGTGCGAGGTCTGGTCGACCATCACGGTGAAGTCGGTGACCGCCGGGGAGTAGACCGCGCCGCCCGCGCACGGGCCCATGATCAGGGAGATCTGCGGGATGACGCCGCTGGCCCGGACGTTGCGGAAGAAGATCTCGCCGTAGAGGCCCAGCGAGGCGACGCCCTCCTGGATCCGGGCGCCGCCGGAGTCGTTGATGCCGACGACCGGGCAGCCGATCTTCATGGCCAGGTCCATCAGCTTGACGATCTTCTCGCCGAAGACCTCCCCGAGGGACCCGCCGAAGACGGTGAAGTCCTGCGCGAAGACGCAGACCTGCCGGCCGTCCACCGTGCCGTAGCCGGTCACCACGCCGTCACCGTACGGCCGGGTCTTCTCCAAGCCGAAGTTGGTGGAGCGGTGCCGGGCGAACTCGTCCATCTCGACGAACGAGCCCTCGTCGAGGAGCATCTCGATCCGCTCCCGGGCGGTCTTCTTGCCCCGCGCGTGCTGCTTCTCGACCGCCCGCGCCGACCCGGCGTGCACCGCCTCGTCGAGCCGTCGCTCCAGGTCCGCCAGCTTGCCGGCGGTCGTGTGGATGTTGATCCCGGTCTCGGTAGTCACCCACGGAATATAACGATGGTTCAGGTCGGCGCCGCTGTGCAGTGCGCCTCACCGGCTTCCCGGCGACCGGCGCCGTGCCGGGCCGTAGGCTGACGGGATGCCCGGCTCGCCGTACACCGATCTCGACCGCCCGCCGTTGTCGGCGGCCCGGCTGCGGCGCGCGCTGGTCGCCCCGCACGGGGCGTGGCGCCGGCTGGAGCTGCGGGCGGAGACCGGCTCGACCAACGCGGACGTGGGCGAGGCGGCGCGGGCCGGCGAGCCGGAGGGACTGGTGGTGGTCGCCGAGCGGCAGACCGCCGGGCGAGGCCGCCGCGGCCGGGTCTGGCAGTCGCCGCCGCGGGCCGGCATCGCGACCAGCGTCCTGCTCCGGCCCGGTGTGGCCGTCGCGGAGCGCGGCTGGTCGCCCGTGCCACCCCAGGGGTACGGCTGGCTGCCGCTGCTCGCCGGGGTCGCCCTGGTCGAGGCGGTGGCCCGGCTGGCCGAGCTGGACGCCCGCCTCAAGTGGCCCAACGACCTGCTGATCGACGGTGCCAAGTGCGCCGGCGTGCTCGCCGAGGCGGTGCCGGGCGACGCGGCCCAGCCGCCCGCGATCGTGGTCGGTATCGGCCTCAACGTCACTCTCCGCGCCGACGAGCTGCCGGAGAACCCGACCGGGCTGCCGGCCACCTCGCTCCAGCTCGCCGGGGCCACCGCCACCGACCGGGACCCGCTGCTGCGCGCTTTGCTCCGCGCCCTCGCCGACTGGTACGACCGCTGGCGCTCGGCCGGCGGCGACGCGGTGGCCAGCGGGCTGCGGGACGCGTACGTGGCGGCCTGCGCGACCGTGGGTCGGCAGGTCCGGGTGCTGCTCCCCGACGGCCGGGAGGTGCACGGCACCGCCACCGGGGTGGACGCCGACGGTCAGCTCCTGGTCGACGCGGCGGACGGCCCGTTGCGCCTCGCGGCGGGCGACGTGCTGCACCTGCGCTGAGCACCCTCCGCGCGGCCGATCCCGCGAAGATGCGTCGACCGGATACGGTCAGCGCGTCCTGTTCTGCGAGGAGGTTCCCGTGGCGTTCCCCGAAGACGTGCTCACCGAGGACGAGCGCGTCGTGCTGCACCTGCATCCGCACTGGAAGGCCCTGATCAGGCCGATTCTGGTGCTGGTGCTCGCCATCGCGGCGGTGGTCGCGGGCTGGGTCCTGCTGCCCGAGGGCGGCGGTGGCACCATCGCGCTGTACGTGATCGCGGCGCTCGGCCTGGTGCTGGTGCTCTGGCTGGGTCTGTGGCCGTTCCTGGTCTGGCGCACCACCCACTACCTCTTCACCAACGAGCGGGTGCTGCTCCAGGAGGGTGTCTTCTCCCGCAACCGCCGGGACCTGCCGCTGACCCGGATCAACGACCACTCCATGCATCAGAAGTTCGTCGAGCGGCTGCTCGGCTGCGGCACCCTGACCATCGAGTCGGCGGGTGAGCGGGGCCAGTCGGTGCTCACCGACGTGCCGCACGTGGACAAGGTGCAGACGAGGCTCTACGAGCTGGTCGAGGCCCACCACGACAAGCACAGCCTGGGCGACGGCGAGATGCGTGAGATCCTGGCCGACATGACCGAGGGCAAGTCCCTCCGCGACCCCTCCGCCTGACCCCGACCCCGCGCCGCTCGTGGTGATCAAGAGGTTTGCGTCGGGTCTGTGCTTCCTCCCGACCCAAACCTCTTGATCAACGGGCAACGCGCGGCGCCCCGGGCCGGAGGTCGGGCGGTCAGCGGCGGGGGAGGCGGCGCGGGGTGGGCTGGAGTTCGGCGGCCAGCTCGGCGTCCAGGCCGCCGAGGCCGGCGTCCGCCGGGGCGGGCCGCCCCTGCGGCGGGGCGTAGTCGGCGTCCCGGTCGGTGGCCAGGCTGGTTCCCCGCCTGGCGCGCTCGCCCGGACGGGGCTCGGTCTCCTCCAGCTCGCTGACCGACTCGGCCAGCTCCGCCACCGGGTCCATCTCCCCCACGTTGTCCCACTCGTCGCGGGGAATGGCGTGCCAGGTCTCCTCGGCGTGCTGCGGGACCGGCTGGAAGACGAAGGTCCGGTAGGACCAGAACCGGAACAGGGTGGCCAGCAGGACGCCGCCGGTCTTCGCGACGTTCAGCATCAGCAGGCTGGTCACGCCCAGCCCGTACTTCGCCGCCGCCAGGACACCGAGTTCGATGAGCAGGCCGGTGGCGTTGAACAGGAAAAACAGGGCGTACTCGCGCTTGAGTGCCGAACCCGGTCGGTCCCGGTACGTCCAGTGCCGATTCATCAGATACGACGTGATCGTCGCCACGATGGTCGCGATCACCGTCGCCTTGAGCTGGCCGTTGCGGAAAACCGTGAGTGCCAGCGCATTGAACACCGCGTAATTGATGACGGTGTTGATGCCGCCGACGATGCCGAATTTGAGCGCCTCGTGGACGAACTTCTGCCAGCGCTCGGGCAGTAGACGGACAAGAGGCATGCGGAACACCTTAGGTCAGCGGGCAGGGCCGACTCGGCCCGGCGGGACAGGTTGGGCGGTAGGTCACGCCCCGGACTCTCGGTCGTGGCTCGCTCCCGGAACGGGGGGAGTTCCCGCCTCCACGAAAACGAACCGCCGGTACGACCAGAATCGGAACAGCGTCCCGAGGCCGGTGCCGACGATGAAGCTGGCGACGTTGTCGGCCAGCGGGGTCTTGAACACCGCGGGCCAGACGGCGCCCAACCCGTAGCGGCTGATCGCGAGGCACGCGACCGCGATGCCGAGGCCCACCGCGTTGAAGAAGAAGAAGAGCGCGTACTCCCGGGCCGGGTTGGAGCGCTGGCGGTGCCGCCAGGTCCAGAACCGGTTGCCGAGGAAGGCCAGGGTCGCCGCGATGACCGTGGAGATGGTCTTGGCCAACACCGGCGGCACGTGGCGGACGCTGGCCAGGTAGTTGAAGAGCGCCAGGTCGACGAGGAACGCGAACCCGCCGACCGTGGCGAACTTGCTCAACTCGTGGACCAGGTGCCCGAAGCGGTCGACGAGCGCGCCGAGCGGACCCGGACGGGTGTGCGGAGTCCCCGACTGGTCCCGGGTCATCGTCGCGGCCACCCGCCGAGAGTACCGGTTCCGGACACATGGGAGCGGCAACAAGCAACTAGTGGGACCACGAGTGCCCGACGGCCTCCGGCGTCCTCCGCCGACCGACCGCCGTTTTCGATCTCCGTGACTGGAGCGTAACGGGCTGTCGTGGAATTGTGGGCGGGATCGCGGAATCGTCGTTCGTGACACCGGCGTGCGGTTCCGCGCATGGTGCACCCGCGGACGGTCGGTGCCGCCGGGACCCGGCGGAGGTTCTTCGCAAGATTTGCGTGAAACTGCGCGCGAAAGCGGGTATCAGATCGCGATGCCGCAGCGTGGCCGTACCTTGTGCAGTTCTTCACAACCAGTCCCACTGACTCGCGGGGCAGCCCGGTTTACGCTGAGCCCAATCCCAGGTTTCCACGAAGGCGACGCACACTCGCTCGCCAGAACTCGTGCATCCCATACATCGGTCAGCGTCGACCACAAGGAGATGTGACATGGTTGCTCCGGCTACTGTTCGGGGTATCGATCAGGCCCCGACGTCCCACCCCAAACTGCTCGCCTGGGTACGTGAGGTCGCGGAACTGACCACCCCCGACCGGGTGGTCTGGGTGGACGGGTCCGATGAGGAGTGGCGCCGCCTCACCGACGAGCTCGTCGAGAACGGCACCCTGATCCGGCTGAACCCCGAGAAGAAGCCCAACTCGTTCTACTCGCGGACCGACCCGACGGACGTCGCCCGGGTCGAGGAGCGCACCTTCATCTGCTCGGTGGACGAGGCGGACGCCGGCCCCACCAACAACTGGATGGCGCCGGCCGAGATGAAGCGGACGATGACGGAGCTGTACCGCGGCTCCATGCGCGGGCGCACCATGTACGTCATCCCGTTCTGCATGGGCCCGGTCGAGGCGGAGAGCCCCATGTTCGGCGTCGAGATCACCGACAGCCCGTACGTGGTCGCCTCGATGCGGATCATGACCCGGATGGGTTCGAAGGTCCTGGAGGCCATGGGCGACGACGCCGACTTCGTGCACGCGCTGCACTCGATCGGCGCCCCGCTCGCCCCGGGCCAGCAGGACGTGGCGTGGCCGTGCAACGAGACCAAGTACATCTCGCACTTCCCGGAGACCCGGGAGATCTGGTCGTACGGCTCGGGCTACGGCGGCAACTCGCTGCTGGGCAAGAAGTGCTACTCGCTGCGGATCGCCAGCGTGATGGGCCGCGACGAGGGCTGGCTCGCCGAGCACATGCTGATCCTCAAGATCACCTCGCCGGAGGGCAAGGTCTACCACATCGCCGGCGCCTTCCCGTCGGCCTGCGGCAAGACCAACCTCGCCATGCTGGAGCCGACCATCCCGGGCTGGAAGGTCGAGACCATCGGTGACGACATCGCCTGGATGCGGTTCGGCCCGGACGGCCGCCTCTACGCGGTCAACCCCGAGTACGGCCTCTTCGGCGTCGCGCCGGGCACCGACTGGAAGACCAACGCCAACGCGATGCGGACGCTGGACCGCGGCAACTCCATCTTCACCAACGTGGCCCTCACCGACGACGGCGACATCTGGTGGGAGGGCATGGGCGAGCCGCCGGCCCACCTGATCGACTGGAAGGGCAACGACTGGACGCCGGAGAGCGAGAACCTCTCGTCGCACGCGAACAGCCGGTTCTGCACCCCGATCACCCAGTGCCCGATCCTGGCCGACGACTACTACGACCCGAACGGCGTGCCGATCGACGCGATCCTGTTCGGCGGCCGGCGGCGGGACACCGTCCCGCTGGTCACCGAGGCCCGCGACTGGGTGCACGGCGTCTACATGGGCGCCACGCTCTCCTCGGAGACCACCGCCGCCGCGTCCGGCGCGGTCGGCGTGGTGCGCCGCGACCCGATGGCCATGCTGCCGTTCATCGGCTACCACGGCGGTGACTACTTCCGGCACTGGATCGAGATGGGCAAGGGCGCGGACGGCGACGAGTCCAAGCTGCCCAAGATCTACTACGTCAACTGGTTCCGGAAGGACCCCGAGGGCAGCTTCCTCTGGCCGGGCTTCGGGGAGAACTCCCGGGTGCTCAAGTGGGTCATCGAGCGGATCGAGGGCCGCGCCGAGGCCGTCGAGACCCCGATCGGCATGGTCCCCGCCCAGGACGCGCTCGACGTCGAGGGCCTGGACATGACCCCGGAGGACGTCCGGATCGCCCTCAAGGTCGACCCGGAGGAGTGGCGCAAGGAGCTGCCGCTGGTCACCGAGTGGTTCGAGAAGTTCGGGGACAAGCTCCCCGGCGTCCTCTGGGCCGAGCTGGACGCGCTGCGCGCCCGGCTCGACGCGGAGCCGCAGAAGTAGAGGTGTGACGGTTGCCCGCACCGGGCAACATCGGATCCCATGAGGACGGCCGCCGAACCTGTCGAGGTCCGGCGGCCGTCCGCCGTTCGGGTGCTCACCACCCTGCTCGGCGCCACGGCGGTGGCCACCGTCGTGGTCGAGCTGCTCAACTACTGGTACGCCCCGGAGCAGGAGTTCGGCCTGGCCGTCCGGACCGGCTGGGCGATGCTGCGTTCGCTCGGCTTCCTGGTGCTGATCGGGCACGTCAACCGGGGTCGGGTGGTGGCGAAGCCGTTCGGGCTGATCCTCGCGATCACCACGGTCTTTGCGGTGGGGCGGCTGGTCGTACCCCGGTCGGGGGTGCCGCCGCTGCCCGGCCTGCTCGGCTTCGGCGTGCTCACCGCGCTCTGCCTGGCCGTGGTGGTCCTGCTCTACCGGTCGGACGCGGTCGGCGGGCACCTGGTCCGGCACCGCAAGGGCCTGGTCGTCGAGGGCGGCGTGATCTCCTGGCGGGAGGTGACGCCGAAACGCGCGCCGGTCGCCGGCTGGCTGCTCACCGCCCGGGTCGCCGCGTTCACCTACAGTCCGCTCATGCTGGTCCCGGCGCTGGTCGCCGGCGGGTCCATCCTCGACGGCCGGCTCAGCGCGGTGCCGGCGGTGCTGTTCTGGTTCGCCGCCGGGATCGCGGTCAGCTGGCTGGTCCTGTTCTGCACCGAGTTCGTGGTGCGCGGCCGCCGTTGGGCCCGCAAGCTCCTGGTCGTCATCGCTCTCGGCAGCCTCGCGATCGACCTCCCCCTCTGCTGGTGGCTCCTCGGCCTGGATGGCCTGATCCGCGACGGCGCCCCCCTCCTGGCCGCCGCCCTCCTCTGCCTCTGGTCCCTCCACCACGCCCCCGGTACCACCCGCCGCGCACCGACTCCCACCCCACCGCCTCGTTGATCATGAAGTTGGCGACGATGTCGATCTCCTTCACTGCCGCCAACTTCATGATCGACGCGATCGGGCGGGGCGCGGCGCTCGGTGTTCCGGGGTGGGGGCGGAGGAGGATGGGGGCGTGGGGGAGCTGTGGGACGTGGTCGTCGTGGGGGCGGGGCCGGCGGGGGCGGCGGCGGCGCTGGCGGCGCGGCGGGGCGGGGCCCGGGTGCTGCTGCTCGACCGGTACGACTTTCCCCGGGACAAGGCCTGCGGGGACGGGATCGCGGCGCACGCGCTGGACGTCCTCGCCGAGCTCGGGGTGACCGGGGCGGTCGACGGCTACCGTCCGCTGCCCGCGTTGCGCCTGATCGGCCCGGGCGGGGGTGCCGTGGCCCGCGCGTTGCCCCGGCCGGCGTACACGGTGCCCCGGCAGGTGTTCGACGCCCGGCTGGTGGCGGCGGCGGTCGGCGCCGGCGCGGAGCTGCGCCGGCACACCGTACGTCGGGTGGAGGTGCGCGCCGACCGGGTGGTGCTCGACGGTGCCCTGGCGGCGAGGGCGGTGGTCGGGGCGGACGGCGCGGGCTCGGTGCTGCGCCGGGCGCTCGGCCACCCGGTCAACCCGGACCGGCACCTCGCGCTCGCCATCCGGGGCTACGCCCCGGGGCTCCCGGGCCCTCCCGAGCAGCTCATCGTGACGTCGTCGCCGCGCTGGCCCGCGTACGCCTGGTCCTTCCCGATCGGCGACGGCCGGGCGAACGTCGGGTACGGGGAGGTGCTGCGCGGCGAGCGGCTGACCCGCGCCCACCTGCTCGACGGGCTGGCCGCCCTGCTCCCCGGCGTCGACCCGGCCACGGTGACCGACCTGCGGGCCCACCACCTACCGCTGTCCACCCACCGGCCGGCACCGGGCCGGGGCCGGGTGGTGCTGGCCGGCGACGCGCTCTCGCTGATCAATCCGTTCACCGGTGAGGGGATCTTCTACGCGCTGCGCTCCGGGGCGCTGGCCGGCGCGGCGGCCGCCGCCACCCCCGAGCGGGCGGCCCACCGGTACGCCGACCGCCTGCGCCGCCGGCTCGGCACGCACCTGCGGCACAGCTCGGCCGCGGCGTGGCTGGCCCGGCGCCGGTGGGTGGTGGACGGGACGGTCCGGGCGGCCCGCCGGGACGACCGGGTCTACTGGAACGTGGTGGAGCTGGGGCTGGGTGACGGACGTCTCGACGCCCGTACGCTGGCTATGATCGCCATCGGCCTGACCCGCGCGGATCGGCCACCGTGGCACTGATCTTCAACGCGGGTCGCTACCCTGCAAGGTGATGACTCTGCGGAAACTCCTCTACTCCGTGTACGAGCGCCGGCTCACGGCGAAGCTCGCGGGCAAGCCGGTGCCCCGGCATGTCGGCGTGATGTGCGATGGCAACCGCAGGTGGGCCCGGGAGATGGGCTTCGTCGATCCCAACGACGGCCACCGGATGGGCGCCGAGCGGATCAAGGAGCTGCTGCGCTGGTGCGACGCGGCCGGCGTCGGGCACGTCACGCTCTGGCTGCTCTCCACCGACAACCTCTCCCGGCCGGCCGCCGAGCTGGACCCGCTGCTCCAGATCATCGAGGACCTCACCACCGAGCTGGCCGAGGAGGGCAACCCCTGGCGGCTGCGGATGGTCGGCGCGCTCGACGTGCTGCCCGCCCCCCACGCCGCCGCACTCAAGGCCGCGGAGGAGCGCACCCGCGACCGCAGCGGTGGTGCCCAGGTCAACATCGCCGTCGGGTACGGCGGCCGGCGCGAGATCGCCGACGCGGTCCGCTCGCTGCTGCTGGAGCACGCCGCGAATGGCGGCACCATCGAGGAGCTGGCCAACTCGATCGACGTCGACCACATCTCGGAGCACCTCTACACCAAGGGCCTGCCGGACCCGGACCTGATCATCCGGACCAGCGGCGAGCAGCGCCTCTCCGGCTTCATGCTCTGGCAGAGCGCCCACTCCGAGTTCTACTTCTGCGAGCTCAACTGGCCCGACTTCCGGCGGGTCGACTTCCTCCGCGCCCTGCGCTCCTACGCCACCCGCCAGCGCCGCTACGGCGTCTGACCCCCCGACCCCCGCTCCGCGCCCGCTGCCCCCGCCCGCTTCCGGCGATCTTGCACTTCCGGTGGACTGTTGGCGTGCAGATGCGGCTTTTGCACCCACCAAAACCGCAAGATCGCCAAGGGTGGGTGTGGGTCAGGGGAGGTGGGGGAGGGCGTTGGTGAGGAAGTCGGCGAGGGCGGCGGGGGAGTCGAGGGTGAGGTCGGCCGCGTCGGCCACCTCGTGACCGGTCTCCGGGTTGGCGACGGCCACGCAGACGCCGAGGAAGTCCGCATCGGCGGCGGCCCGGGCGCGCAGCGCCGCGAAGGCCTTGATGTCGGAGACGTCGTCACCGAAGTACCAGGCGCCGCCGGCGTCCCGGACCACCTCGCCGATGACCATGCCCTTGTCCCGGTCGACCGGAGGCTTCAGCTCCAGCACCATCCGCCCGGCCTGGCAGCGCAGCCCCAGCCGCTCGGCCCGCTGCCGGCCCCACTCCTGCACCAGGTCGCCGAGCTGGGGGGCGGTGCGCCAGTGCAGTGCGACGGAGAGTCGCTTGAACTCCACCAGCGCCCCGGGCGGCAGCTCGGCCCGGGCCTGCTCGGCCAGCTCGGCCATGGTGGGCACCCAGGGCAGGGCGGCCGGCTCGGTGACGGTCTCGCCGCCGGAGTGGCTGTGCTCCAGACCGTAGAGCCCGTACAGGTCGATGCCGGCGAGGCCGCCGAGCTGGTCGCGGAGGAAGTCCACCGGGCGCGCGGAGACGATGGCGATCCGGCGTACGCGGGGGGCGAGCGCCTCCAGCGCGGCCAGCACTTTCGGCGCGGGCTGGACCGCGGTGGGGTCGTCGTCGACCGGCGCGAGCGTGCCGTCGAAGTCGAAGAAGAACACCACGTCGGCGGCCCGGGCGGCGGTGGCGCGCCACGCGTGCTCGGCGTCCAATGGGGTCTTCGGCTGCTGGTTGCCCAGATTCAACGGCGGCACGCGCGTCAGCGTACCCCGGGCACGGCGGCGTATTCGTGGCCGAGAGGTGACGTCCTGCTGGGCTCGGGTCAGCGTTCGGCGGCCCCCCGCCCCCGGCGCCCGAACGGCACCACGGCCGCGTCCTGACCGTGGCTGAGCAGGTAGCCCTCCACGAAGCCGGTGTTCCGGTCGCCGGTGTGCGCCTCGATCTCGTTGAGCCGCGCCACCAGGAACTCGGTGAGCGCGCTGACCCGGTCGTTGAGCCGGTCGTGCAGCTCGGCGACGACGGCGAGGACCACCGCGGTGCCGGCCGTGGTGAGGGCGAAGAGGTTGACGACCAGGGGAAGCTGCCCGCCGTTCAGTACGCCGACCACCACGTTGCCGGTCACGCACGATGTCACCGAGACCACCGCGACCACGACTGCCAACCATTTCAGGGTCATGGACAGACCCCTCCTTCTGTCCCGCAGGGCTGAAGTTCGGCTTTGTCCCGTCCCCCCGCCGATGACGAGCCCCGAGCAGTACAAGCAGGGACGCTAGCGTGTCCGCTCCGGGCCCGTAGGGGATCGATCGGATCTGTCCTGCCGTTCTTTCGCCATTTGCGGAACTATCCGGCGGGTCGACTATCCGGCCTGCCTGCCTCGTTTTCCCGCATCAGCCGGCATTGTCGGGCGGTAAGCGAGGTAGCGAATGGTCTCCCGGATATGGAACTTCTCCGCGTCGGACACGTTCGGATCCACCAGCCGGCGCAGCAGCGCCTCGACGTCCGGATCCATCGGCGGCGCGGTGGGGGCGGTACGCGGCGCGGTGGCCCGGTTCCAGCCGAGCGCGGCGAACGCGGCTGCCGGGTTGAGGCCCAGCCCCTCGCAGAAGGCGACCACCCGCTCCACCTCGGGGTCGCTGGCCCAGTCGCCGCGTACCCAGCGGTTGATGGTCTGTCGGGAGACGCCGGTGCGTCGGGAGACCTCGGTGCCGCTCCAGGCCCGCATGGCCCGCGCGTCGTCCAAGGCCCGGCGGACGAAGGTGGCGAAGGCGATCTTCCGTGCGTTGGCCGTCTCGGTCACCCCGTGACGGTACGACCAGTCTCCGGCCCCGGGGCTGCCCGGCACGCTGCTGTCACGCCGACGTGACGGCGGCCCCGGATTTCCGGTAAACGATTCTGCGCTGCTTCGGAGGGGTGCCACCCGGGCAGAATAGATGGACGCCAGTACGGCGGTAAACAGACGAAAAGCTGATACTGTCTCGCTCATGAGACAACTTACGGTGTGTCACGTGCATGAGACGATCAGTGCTCACATGCGTCACTCCGCGGGTGCCGAGGGGGACTCGTGACCGAGCTCGCGACCCGCGCCCAGGCCTTCGGCCTGATCGCGGACGGGGTGGCCGCCGGGCTCAGCGCCCCGTGGCGTCTCTACCTCGCCCGGGGCTGCCGGTACCTGTCGCTGAGCGTCGGCGACCGGGTTGAGTGGAACGCCTGGCGTACCCACCTCGGCTGCCCGGAACTGAGCGTCCGGGTCTACGACGCCGGGGGCGAGGTCCGGCGGGCCTCGGTCGCCGAGGTGGTGCTGGACGGCTGCCGGATCAGCGTCGAGCTGGTCGAGGAGGTCAGCACCGCCGACCTGGAGCAGCTGCTGGTGGTCGATCCGCTGACCGAGCCGGAGGAGCGATGAGTCCGTTCCTCGCCGTCGTCCTCGTGCTCGTGCTCAGCTCGACCTGCTATGCCGCGGGTCGGCTGCACGGCCAGCTCAGCTATCGGATCGGCTACCGGTTCGGTTACCGCCAGGGGTACTTCGACGGTGACCGGGGCGCCTGGAACCGGCGGCGCCGCGACGCGCAGGCCGCGATCGCCTCGGCGCTGTCCCGTCCCGCCGCGGCGGAGGTGAACACCCCGGCGGCCCGCGCCACGGCACCCTTCGCCGGCACCGCCGTCCCGGCCGCGGTCGCCGCCCGGCCGGTCTCCGGCGGCCCGTCCCGGGGCACCGCGACCGCGCAGTTCGGCGGGCTGGTCAGCCGGACGGGCACCACGTACACCGGCTCCTCGTTCGGTGCCGCCGCAGCCGGCGGACGGCAGACCGGGACGCTGGTCCGGCGGCAGGGCTGACACCACAAGCACGGTGCGGCGTCCGCGGCGGACCCGCACCGTCGGAGTCACGTCAGACCGGTGACGGTGGCTCCCGCCGGCCGGGATGCGCGCAGGGGGCATGCATCCCGGCCGGCTCCGCCGCGCACGGCGTTCACCTGCCGGTCGCCCGTGATCCATGGTCACCACTAGCCGATGGCCTGAACTGCCGCTAGCGTCTAGCCATGGCGCGGGGTTTTCCCGGGCCAGCCGGATAGCCCGGACCTGCGACCTCGCGCACGGGGCCCGCATCCGACCCCGTGTCCGACCGGGCACCGGAAGTGGCGGAACTCGGGTGGCCGGGTGCCCATCCGCGGAGCAGGCCTGTGACCACTCGCCGTACCCCCGCCGGTGCCGACCAGACCCCGGCCGCGACTGCCACGACCCGCCGGACCACCCGGAGCCGCCGCGCGGCTGCCGCGTCGGCCGGCACCGAGGAGCCTCGACCAGCCGGCCAGGCCTTCGTCCTGGACACCTCGGTCCTGCTCTCCGATCCCGCGGCGTTCCACCGCTTCGCCGAGCACGAGGTGGTGCTGCCGCTGGTGGTCATCTCCGAGCTGGAGGGGAAGCGGCACCATCCCGAACTCGGCTGGTTCGCCCGCCAGTCGCTGCGCATGCTGGACGAGTTGCGAGTGAAGCACGGCCGGCTGGACCGGCCGGTGCCCGCCAACGAGCAGGGCGGCACCCTGCGGGTGGAGCTGAACCACACCGACGACGGCGTGCTGCCGGCCGGCTTCCGTACCGACTCGAACGACGCCCGGATCCTCTCGGTGGCGCTCAACCTCGCCGCCGAGGGGCGCGAGGTCACCCTGGTCAGCAAGGACATGCCCCTGCGGGTGAAGGCGGCGTCGGTCGGCCTGCGGGCCGACGAGTACCGGCACGACCAGGCCAGCGACCCGACCTGGACCGGGATGGCCGAGCTGGAGCTGGGCGAGGAGGAGATCTCCCGGCTGTACGCGGGCGAGACGCTGGACCTGGACGGGGCCGCCGGCCTGCCCTGCCACACCGGTCTGGTGCTGCACTCGGGGCGGGGCTCGGCGCTCGGGCGGGTGCTGCCCGACAAGACCGTACGGCTGGTCCGCGGTGACCGGGAGGCGTTCGGCGTGCACGGGCGCTCGGCCGAGCAGCGGGTGGCGCTCGACCTGCTGCTGGACGAGTCGATCGGCATCGTGTCGCTGGGCGGCCGGGCCGGCACCGGCAAGTCCGCCCTGGCGCTCTGCGCCGGGCTGGAGGCGGTGATGGAGCGGCGCCGGCACAAGAAGGTGATCGTCTTCCGTCCGCTCTACGCGGTCGGCGGCCAGGAGCTGGGCTACCTGCCGGGCTCGGAGTCGGAGAAGATGTCCCCCTGGGCCCAGGCGGTCTTCGACACGCTCGGCGCGGTGGTGCACGAGAACGTGCTGGAGGAGGTCACCGGGCGCGGCCTGCTGGAGGTGCTGCCGCTGACCCACATCCGGGGCCGCAGCCTGCACGACGCGTTCGTGATCGTCGACGAGGCGCAGTCGCTGGAGCGCGGGGTGCTGCTCACCGTGCTGTCCCGGATCGGGCAGGGATCGCGGGTGGTGCTCACCCACGACGTGGCGCAGCGGGACAACCTCCGGGTGGGACGGCACGACGGGGTGACCGCGGTGATCGAGGCGCTGAAGGGTCATCCTCTTTTCGCGCACGTCACCCTCAGTCGTTCGGAGCGTTCTCCGATCGCCGCAATGGTCACGGATCTGTTGGAGGACATCCCGCTCTGACGCGCCCCTTTGACCGGATTTGATGGCTTTCACTTTGTGACGCAGATCACAAATCGCGCCCTTGGTTTCCCATCAGTCTCACTGTGCGCAATGGTGTCCATCGAGCGCTCGCGCATCAGGAAGATCGTCAGGCATCGTTCGCCGCGACAGGGCGGAGATCCACTGGCGCCGGTGCGTCGGCTGCGACCGCGGGGTCGGGGCGCTCACGACGCCGGCGTGGCGATCGACGACCACGCGTCGCGTCGTGTCCTTGCCCCCGACGAAGGGACCACTTCGTGAGTCGGCTGTGGAGCCGGTTCGGCGCCCGTACGGCCGCTGTCGCGCTGCTCTCCGTGGGCGTTGCCGGTGGCTTCTACCTGGGCGAAGACCGACAGACCCAGCAAGAGGGCCTGACCGCGCAGGTCGGCCTCGAGGTCGACCAGGCGGAGTACGCGTACCAGCGCGACCGGCAGGCCGACCACCGGTTGGACTCCGCCAAGCAGCGGGCCGCCGAGTACCAGGCGAAGCTGCGGGCCGCCGAGGCGGCCAAGGAGGCCGCCGAGCGGGCCAAGGAGGCCGAGGCCGCCGCGGCGTCCCGGAAGAAGGCGCGCGACGCGGCGGCGGCCGCCGAGACCAAGCCGTACGACGGGCCGATCCCGAGCTCCTGCGAGGAGTACAGCGGCAACCGGAAGATCGGTTGCGCCATCATGCTGGACGAAGGCTTCGGCATCGACCAGTTCCCCTGTCTGGACAAGCTCTGGACCAAGGAGAGCGGCTGGAACCACAAGGCCTACAACGAGTCGTCCGGAGCGTACGGGATTCCGCAGGCGCTCCCGGGCAGCAAGATGGGCTCGGTCGCGGACGACTGGAGGACCAACCCGGCCACCCAGATCAAGTGGGGCCTCGGCTACATCGAGGGCCGGTACGACGACCCGTGCGGCGCCTGGCAGCACTCGCAGAGCACCGGCTGGTACTGATCGGACGCGGAGGACGGCGGGATGTGCGGGATCCGCGCATCCCGTCGTCGTCTCCGGGCGCGCCGCGCCGCTCGGGTGGCGGCCGGCCGCGATTGCTGATAGCTGTTGGTACGTGACCTGGCGCGGCGGCCCTCCGGGCAGCGACCCCCGACGGTTCGGCACCGAGGCGTTCTACGCGTCGCTCGGCCGGGCCTTCGTGGCGATGTGCGCGGTCGTGCCGGTGCTGTTCCTCGTCGAGGCGCTCGACGTCGGACTGCACGCCAATCTCGACGTCACCGCCGGGATCATCCCGCGCCGGATCCAGGGCCTCGACGGGGTCATCTTCTCGCCGTTCCTGCACGCCGGCTGGAACCACCTCTACAGCAACAGCATCCCGCTGATCCTGCTCGGCACCTTCGTGCTGGCCGCCGGCACCCGCCGGTTCGTCTGGTCGACCATCGTGATCATCCTGGTCAGCGGGCTGGGCGTGTGGTTCACCGGCTCGCCGAACTCGGTGGTGGTCGGCGCCAGCGGCGTCATCTTCGGCTACCTCGGCATCCTGCTCACCCGGGGCGTGGTCGAGCGGAGCTGGTGGAACCTCGCGGTGGTGCTGCTGGTCGGCCTGCTCTACGGCTGGCAGCTGCTCGGCATCCTCCCGACCGACGAGCGCATCTCCTGGCAGGGACACCTGTTCGGGCTGCTGGGCGGGGTCGTCGCGGCGATCCTGTTCCGGCGCCGCCGGGCCGAGCTGCCGGACCCGGAGCGTCCGGAGTCCCCCACCGTCACCATGCCTCGACCGGGCGTCGACGCATAGCTGGGATGTGCTTGCCCGGGGGCGACCCGGGGCCTACCGTCGGGATCAACACGCGTTGATCCGTTGGCGAAAGTGACGGTACGCCATGCGCGAGGTCGATGTCGCCGTGATCGGGGCCGGACCGACCGGCCTCTTCGCCGCGTACTACGCCGGGTTCCGCGGGCTCTCCGTGGCCGTGGTCGACGCGCTGCCCGAGCCGGGTGGACAGGTGACCGCCATGTACCCGGAGAAGCTCATCCTCGACGTCGCCGGGTTCCCGGCGATCAAGGGGCGGGACCTCGTCGCCAACCTGGTCGCTCAGGCCGCGCCCTTCCACCCGGAGTACCTGCTCGGCACCCGGGCGGAGAAGCTCTCCCACGTCGACGGGCGGCCGGTGCTGGGCCTGGCCGGGGGTGAGCAGCTCGGCTGCGGGGCGGTGGTGGTGACCGGTGGGCTGGGCAGCTTCACGCCCCGGCCGCTGCCGGTGGCCGACAGCTTCCTGGGCACCGGGATCGTCTTCTTCGTACCCGAGCCGGCCGAACTGGCCGGCCGGGACGTGCTGATCGTCGGTGGGGGTGACTCGGCGTTCGACTGGGCGGTCACGCTGGCCCCGATCGCGCGCTCGGTGACCCTGGTGCACCGGCGGGAGAAGTTCCGGGCGCACGCGTCGACCGTGGCGCGGGTGCACGCCCTGCCGGTCCGCGTGATCGTCAACGCCGAGGTGACCCGGCTGTACGGCGAGGACCGGGTGACCGGCGCGGAGATCGCCGTACGTGGCGGGGCGGTGGAGACGTTGCCGGTGGACACCGTGGTCGCCGCCCTCGGCTTCACCGCCGACCTGGGGCCGCTCGCCGAGTGGGGGCTGAAGCTGGACCGCCGGCACATCGTGGTGGACAGCGCGATGGCCACCAACCTGCCCCGGGTCTTCGCGGCCGGCGACATCACCGAATACCCGGGCAAGGTGCGGCTGATCGCCACCGGGTTCGGCGAGGCGGCGACGGCGGTGAACAACGCGGCGGTCGCCATCGACCCGACCGCCCACCTGTTCCCGGGCCACTCCTCGGACGGGAGCTGACCGCCCGGCTCAGGCGGCGGGCAGGCCGATCAGGTCGGCCATCAGCTCCGTCTGGTGGTCGAAGAACTCGTCGCGGTGCGGCATCATCCCGTTCAGGCGGCCGAACACCTCGAAATTGATCAGCCCGAAGAGCTGGGTCCAGCCGGCCATGCCCCGGGCCAGCAGCGGTTCGGGCAGCCCGGGGAAGAAGCCGGCAGCCAGCTCCCCGAGGTCGGCGCGGACCGGCTCGGGCAGGTCGTCGTCGGGCGGGTCCAGCCGGCCGGCGACGACTCCGTCGCGCAGGATACCGACCAGGGTCAGTGGGGGCCGCGATGCCGGCGCGACGGTGTCTTGCGGGGCCGCGTATCCGGGGACCGGGCTGCCGTAGAGCAGGGCGTACTCGGCGGGGTGGTCGAGCGCCCAGGTCCGGGCCGCCTGGCACACGGCGTGCCAGCGTCCCCGCAGGTCGGCCGGGTCGACCGCGGCGTCCGCCGCCTCCACCGCCTCGCCGAGCGCGTCGTACGCCTCGAGGATCAGCGCGGTGAGCAGGTCGTCGCGGCTGGGGAAGTAGCGGTAGATCGCCGAGGAGACCATGCCCATGTCCCGGGCGACGGCGCGCAGGGAGAGGTTCGCGCCGTCGGTGGCCAGGTGGCGGCGGGCCACCGCCTTGATCTCGTCGATCATGCCGGCGCGGACCCGGGCGCGGAGCGAGGGAGCGACCATGCCTCTACTCTGCCACGACTGAGAGCGCCAATCAAAACCGAGAGCACTGCTCTTGACGGCGGTCGTCCACGGGTGCATGCTCTGTTGCGAGAGCGGTGCTCTCGGAACGGACTTCTGCTTCGAAGGGTGGACCCCATGTCCCTGCACGTGATCGTCGGCGCCGGCCCGGTCGGCACCGCCACCGCCCGCCTCCTCGCCGAGCGCGGCGACCGGGTGCGGATGGTGACCCGCCGCGGCACCGGCCCCGCGCACCCGGCGATCGAGCGGGTCGCCGCCGACGCCGCCGACGCCGAGCGGCTCACCGCGCTGACCGAGGGCGCCGTGGCCCTGTACAACTGCGCCAACCCGGCGTACCACCGGTGGCCGGTGGACTGGCCGCCGCTGGCCGCCGCGCTGCTCACCGCCGCCGAGCGGACCGGCGCGGTGCTCGCCACCGTCGGCAACCTCTACGGGTACGGGCCGGTCGAGGGCCCGATGACCGAGGAGACCCCGCTCGCCGCGACCGGCACCAAGGGGCGGGTACGCAACCGGATGTGGGCCGACGCGCTCGCCGCGCACCGGGCCGGCCGGGTCCGGGTCACCGAGGTACGCGGCTCCGACTACGTCGGCGTCGGCGGCACCTCGCTGGCCATGATGGTGCTGCCCCGGGTGCTCGCCGGGCAGCGGGTGTTCCTGCCGGTCGACTGGGCCGCCCCGCACACCTGGACGTACATCCCGGACGTCGCCCGTACCCTGGTCGCCGCCGCGACCGACGAGCGGGCCTGGGGACGGGCCTGGCACGTGCCCAGCGCACCCGCCGTGCCGATGCGGGAACTGGCCGTCCGCGCGGCGGCCCTGGTCGGGGCGCCCACGCCGAAGCTGATCAGGATGCCGTACCCGGTGCTCTGGCTCGGCGGGCTGGCCGACCCGATGGCCCGTGAGCTGCGCGAGACCGCCTACCAGTTCGACCGGCCGTTCGTGATGGACTCCGCCGCCGCCACCGCCGCCCTCAGCGTCGAGCCGACCTCGCTGGACCGCGTGGTCAAGGAGACGGTGACCGGGCTGCGCGGCTGAGCGATCAGCGGCGCGGGGCCGGTCCCTGCGCGGCGATCAGCACCGCGACCAGGGTCAGGGCCGCGCCCAGCAGGGTGCTCGGCCCGGGATGGGAGGCCCGGGTGGGCAGCACCACGTCCAGCAGGACCGCCCCGACGATCTGCCCGGCGATGGTCGCGAGGCCGAGCAGCAGCACCCCGGTGAAGCGGACGATGGCGGCGGCGAACGCGATGAACACGATGCCGATCGGGCCGCCCAGGTAGAGCCAGAACTCGCCCGGCAGTCCGCCGGCCGGGCGACCCCGTACCGCCACCTCCACCACGAACGTGAGGAGCAGCGCCGCCGTGCCGACGGTGAAGTTGACCAGGGTGGCCGTCATGGCGCTGTCGGCGGCCGCCCGGACCCGCCCGTTCACCGCCTGCTGCCAGGCGATGCCCACCCCGGCGGCCAGCGGCAGCAGGGCCAGCGCCAGGGCGGCCGGGTCGCCGAGCCGGTCCCCCACGGCCAGCACCACCGCGAGCACGGTGAGCACCGCACCGACCAGCCGATTCGGGGTGACCGGCTGGCGCCCGGTCGGGCCGATCCCGGCCCGGTCGACCAGCAGGCTGCTGCCGGACTGCCCGGCCACCACGGCCACCGTGAACACCGCCACCCCCAGCGTGCCGATGGTCAGCCCCTGGGTGGCGACCAGGAAGGCGCCGCACACCCCGCCGAGGCACTGCCACGGCCGGAGCGAGCCGTCCCGCAGCGCCGTCCGGAGGGCGACCAGTCCCCGCCGGCCACTGGGGGTGGCGGGGACCAGCACCAGCAGGATCAGCAGGCCCAGGCCGAACGAGACCACCGCGGCGGCGACCCCGTCGGCCAGACGTACGCCGAGCTCGCCGTTGATCCGGGACTGCACGGCCACCGCGACCCCCGAGGCGGTGGCCAGCCCGACGCCGGCGATCCGCCGCGTGGCCGGCAGCGTGGGAGGTGCCGCCGTCCCGGTCGCGCTCACTCCTGTTCGGCCAGGGGCCGGCCGTCGAAGTCGACCGCCGAGTAGAGGGCGAGCTTCTCCAGCCGGTGGTACGAGTCGATCACCCGGATGGTGCCGCTCTTGGAACGCATCACGATCGACTGGGTGTACGCGCCGCCGGCCCGGTAGCGGACGCCGCGCAGCAGGTCGCCGGAGGTGACACCGGTGGCCACGAAGAAGCAGTTGTCGCCGGTGACCAGGTCGTCGGTGAAGAGCACCCGGTCCAGGTCGTGCCCGGCGGCGAGCGCCTTCTCCCGCTCCTGCGCGTCCTTCGGCCAGAGCTTGGCCTGCATCATCCCGCCCATGCACTTGAGCGCGCAGGCCGCGGTGATGCCCTCCGGGGTGCCGCCGATGCCCATCAGCACGTCGACGTCGGATTCGCCCCGGGCTGCCGCGATGGCGCCGGCGATGTCCCCGTCGGAGATGAGCCGGATGCCCGCCCCGGTACGCCGGATCTGCTTCACCAGGTCGTCGTGGCGGGGCCGGTCCAGCACGCACACCGTCACCTCGGCGGTGTCGGAGCCCTTGACCTTGGCGATCCGCCGGATGTTCTCGGCCACCCCGGCGTTGATGTCGACGGCGTCGGCGTACATCGGGCCGACGGCCAGCTTCTCCATGTAGAAGACGGCGCTCGGGTCGAACATCGCGCCGCGCTCGGCCACCGCGAGCACCGCGAGGGCGTTCGGCATGCCCTTGCTCATCAGCGTGGTGCCGTCGATCGGGTCGACCGCGACGTCCACCTCGGGACCGGTCCCGTCGCCGACCTCCTCGCCGTTGAAGAGCATCGGGGCGTTGTCCTTCTCGCCCTCGCCGATCACCACGACACCCTTCATCGGGATCGAGTTGATCAGCTTGCGCATGGCGTCGACGGCCGCGCCGTCGCCGCCCTCCTTGTCGCCCCGGCCGACCCAGCGGCCGGCGGCCATCGCCGCGGCCTCGGTGACCCGGACCAGGTCGAGGGCGAGGTTACGGTCGAGATTCTGCGGCGTCCGCGTCCTGGTGGTTGTCATGACGGCTTCCTCCTCGCGACGTTGCGGGGTGGACCGGCGGTGTACGGCCGTCGCCGCCGCCGGTTTTGTCGCTGATCCTCACACGATCTCAGGTTCCGCGTCCGAGCGGGGCGGAGGAGGCCAGGATCACGTCACCGGGACGGCTGCGAGAATGGCCGGGTGGAACCCGCACAGCCTGCCGACCGCGTACCGACCGACACCACCCCGCCGGACGGCCAGCCGCCGGTCCGCCCGACCGCCGGGCCGGCCCCGGAGGCCGCGGAGCCGGCCCTGGTCGAGTCGGCGGCCGGGCCCGCGCCGCTGGCCGACGCGGGTGAGCCGGCTCTGGTCGAGCCGGTCGAGGGCCCGGCCCGGGGTGGCGCGAGCAGCCACCCGGCCGTCGCCGGCGACCAGCCCGCCCCGCCCGCCCGCAAGGAGAAGGCGCGCTCCGAGCGGTCGCCCCGGGACATGGCGCTCTCGCTGCTGGTCCTGCTGGTGCCGATCGCGCTGCTGCTCGCCTTCTACCGGGGTTTCCTCGGCGGGGACCAGCCGGCCACCGTCGACCCGAACCCCGCCGTCGAGCAGGCCCGGGCGGCCGGCGCCTTCCCGGTCAGCCGGCCCGAGGGACTCGGCAAGGGCTGGCGCACGGTCAACGCCCGCTACCTGGCCGAGACGGGTGGCGCGACGCTGCGGATCGGTTACCTGACCCCGGAGGGCCGGGGAGCGCAGCTGGTGGAGAGCAGCGTGCCCGCCGACAAGCTGCTGCCGGCCGAGCTGAAGGGCGGCCAGCCGCAGGGACCGGTCGACCTGCGGGGCGGGACCTGGCAGCGCTACACCGCGCGGGAGAACGAGCAGGCCCTCGTCCTGCTGGAGCCGAACCGGACGGTGATCGTGGTCGGTGACGCCGGCGAGAACGAGTTGCGGCAGCTCGCGACCGCGCTGCGCTGAACCGTCGCGCTTCCGGTGCCCCCGGCCGTCGGACCGGTCCGCTAGGCTGCCCGGACCTGACGGATCCGGCACACGTGACGTGTCGGGACAGCTCACCGGAAAGAGAACGACGTGAACATTCGACGGTGGAGCGTCGGCGTCCTTGCCGCCGCCCTGTTCGTGCCCGGTCTGGCCGCCTGCAAGACCGGGGCCGACTCGCCGACCGCCGAGAGCAAGTCCGCCGCACCGGCGGTCCCCGCCGACCCGAAGGAGGCGCTGGTCGCCTCCACGAAGGAGATCAAGAAGGGCAACTTCACCTTCACCATCTCCGGCGGCGAGTTCAACGGCGAGGGCACGGTGCACATGCCGACCAAGAGCGCCGAGATGAAGCTCAGCAGCGGGCAGGGCTCCGCCGACGACATGAAGATGCACCTGGTCTTCATCGACACCGACAGCTGGGTCAAGCTGGACTTCGGCGCGATGGCCGATTCCATCCCCGGCTTCAAGGAGATGAAGGACAAGTACCAGCACCTGGACCGCAGCAAGATCAAGGACGCCAAGGAGCTGAACTTCGACTTCGCGGACGTCGACCCGGCCGGCAGCGACAAGATGATCGCCGCGATCACCGACGTCAAGAAGACCGGTGAGGGCACGTACGCGGGCACCATCGACGCCACCAAGGCGACCGACTCCGACGTGCTCGACGCCCAGGCGGTCAAGGCCCTCGGCGACAAGGCCAAGGCCGTGCCGTTCACCGCGAAGCTCGACGCGCAGGGCCGGCTGACCGAGTTCACCGTCGAGGTGCCCGCCGCCGGCAGCGCCCCGGCGTCCACCGTGACCGTCAAGTACGCCGACTACGGCGCCGCGGCCGCCGTCCAGGCCCCGCCGTCCAGCCAGGTCGTCGAGGCGTCCGACAAGGTCTACGACATGTTCAAGGCCTGATCCGGGCCCGGGGGGGGGCGGCGTGCGCCGTCCCCCCCCGACGCGTCGGACCGGACAGGGATTGCGGAACACCGCTTCAGGGAACAGAAGAGGGCACGAGCCGACCCGGCCGCCGCGGCGGCCGGACGGGGCTCGTGCGCCGGAGCCGGTGTGAGGGCTGCGGCGCCAGCCTCCGGCACCTCGTGGGCCGGACGACCCACCTGGAGAGTTCTCGTGAAGATTCGACGCTTCAGCGCGGCGGCCTTCGCCGCGGCGCTGCTCATCCCCGGCCTTACGGCCTGCAACGGCACCGGGACCGGCGAGGCGGGGGCCTCCGCGACCCCCACGGTCTCCGGCAGCATCGCGCCGAGTGGTACGCCGGGCACCGGCGACGCCAAGCAGGCGCTGCTCGACTCCACCAACGCGATCCGCGAGGGGAACTTCCGGTTCACCATGTCCGGCGCGGGCTCCACCGCCGAGGGGCAGGTGCACGAGCCGAGCCAGAGCGCGGAGATGCGGATGACGATCGGCGACCCGTCGTCCGACGTGATGATGAAGCTGGACGTGATCCACTTCAAGCCGGACAGCTGGGTGAAGCTGGAGCTCGGCGGCAAGTCCGCGAGCAGCATTCCCGGGGTGCAGAAGCTCAACCTCGGCAAGTACCAGCACCTCGACCAGACCCGGATCAAGGGCAACCGGGCGCTCGGCTTCGACTTCGACCAGCTCGACCCGGCCGGCAGCGCCGTGCTGACCCAGGGCATCACCGAGGTCCGGCAGACCGGCGACGGCGCGTACGTGGGCACCGTCGACATCTCGAAGGCGGCCCAGGCCGGCTCGCTCGACCCGGCCGTGATCACCGCGCTCGGCGCGCAGGCGAAGACCGTGCCGTTCACCGCCAAGGTCGACCCGCAGGGCCGGCTCAGCGAGCTGGTGCTCCAGGTGCCGGCCGCCGGGCAGAACGCCGCCCAGGACATCAAGATCTCGTACTCGGACTACGGCAACGCGTCCGCCGCGCAGAAGCCCCCGGCCGACCAGGTCGTCGAGGCGCCGCCGGAGTTCTACAACCTGTTCAACTGAGCAGCCGCGTACGACGGGACGGCCCGCGGGGCCGTCCCGTCGGCGTTTCCTAATCCTCGGCGCGCTGCCGGGCGGCGTCGATCCGGGCCCGCGCACCGTCCAGCCAGCGCTGGCAGATCCCGGCGAGCTGCTCGCCGCGCTCCCAGAGCGCCAGCGACTCCTCCAGCGAGGTGCCGCCCGCCTCCAGCCGCTCGACGACCTGGGCCAGCTCGGCGCGGGCCTGCTCGTAGCTGAGCAGCTCGTCCTTCTTCTCGTCAGTCATCGATCCCATTCCGATCAGCCGTCCACGGTCGCGGCGAGTTCGCCCTCGGCGAGGCGCACCCGCAGCGGGTCGCCCTTGGCCACCGCCGACGCCGCGCGGACCACGTGGCCGTCGGCGCGCTGGACGATCGCGTACCCCCGGTCGAGGGTCGCCGCGGGGGAGAGGGCCCGCAGCCGGGCCAGGGTGTGCCGCAGGTCGTCGCCGGCCGCGCCGAGCCGGTGGTCCAGGCAGCGGCCGGCCCGGTCGCGCAACGCGCCGACCTCGGTGGCCCGCTGGTCGACCATCACCTGCGGGCGGGCCAGCACCGGGCGGGAGCGGAGCAGGTCGAGGCGGTGCGACTCCCGGTCGACCAGGTTACGGACCGCCCGCTCCAGGCGGGACCGGGCCTGGCCGATCAGCCGGACCTCCTCGGTCAGGTCGGGGACGATCCGCTTCGCCGCGTCGGTCGGGGTGGACGCGCGGACGTCGGCGACGTAGTCCAGCAGCGGCGCGTCGGTCTCGTGGCCGATCGCGCTGACCACCGGCGTGCGGCAGGCGAAGACGGCCCGGCAGAGCGCCTCGTCGGAGAAGGGCAGCAGGTCCTCGATGCTGCCGCCACCCCGGGCGATGACGATCACGTCGACGGCCGGGTCGGCGTCGAGCACCTTGAGCGCGTCGACGATCTGCGGCACCGCGCTCGGCCCCTGCACCGCGACGTTGACGGTCCGGAACTCCACCGCCGGCCAGCGCCGCCGGGCGTTGGTGAGCACGTCCCGCTCAGCGGCCGACGCGCGACCGGTGATCAGCCCGATCCGGCCGGGCAGGAACGGCGGACGCCGCTTGCGGGACCGGTCGAAGAGGCCCTCGGCGGCGAGCAGCTTCTTGAGCTTCTCCAGCCGGGCCAGCAGCTCGCCGAGCCCGACCTGGCGGATCTCGTCGGCGCGCAGGCTCAGGGTGCCCCGGGCGGCATAGAACTCCGGCTTGGCGTGCAGCACCACCCGCGCACCCTCGCGCAGCTCGGGAGCCCCCGCGTCGAGCACGTCCCGGTTGGTGGTCACGGTGAGGCTGAGGTCAGCCGACGGGTCACGCAGGGTGAGGAAGACGGTGGTGGCGCCCGGGCGCCGGCTGATCTGCGCAACCTGCCCGTCCACCCAGACCCAGCCCAGCCGGGCGATCCAGGCGCCGATCTTCTGGCTGACCACCCGGACCGGCCACGGCTCCTCGGACGTGCTCCGGTCCACCTCACCCGCACCCACCCGCCCACCCTACGGCCCCGGACCGACACCTTCTCCGTCGATCATGAGGTTGACCGCCATGTCGATCTTCCGGAGTGCCGCCAACCCCATGATCAACCGAGTCCGCTGCCGGGGAAAAACCGGGCACGTACGATGGTCGGGTGACTGAGGCTGACACCACTCCCCGGACCGGCAAGCGCGTGCTCCTGGCCAAGCCCCGCGGCTACTGCGCGGGCGTGGACCGGGCGGTGCAGACCGTCGAGGAGGCGTTGAGGCTCTACGGCGCCCCGATCTACGTCCGCAAGCAGATCGTGCACAACAAGCACGTGGTGCAGACCCTGGAGGCCAAGGGCGCGATCTTCGTGGAGGAGAACGAGGAGGTGCCGGAGGGCGCCACCGTCATCTTCTCCGCGCACGGCGTCGCCCCCGAGGTCTACGAGCAGGCCAGGGAGCGCTCGCTCAAGGCCATCGACGCGACCTGCCCGCTGGTCACCAAGGTGCACCAGGAGGCCCGTCGGTTCGCCGCCGAGGACTACGACATCCTGCTGATCGGCCACGAGGGGCACGAGGAGGTCATCGGCACCGCCGGTGAGGCCCCGGCCCACATCCAGCTCGTGGACGGCCCGGACGGCGTCGACAAGATCACCGTGCGTGACCCGAACAAGGTCGTCTGGCTCTCCCAGACCACCCTCTCGGTCGACGAGACGCTGGAGACCGTGGCCCGGCTCAAGCAGCGGCTGCCGCTGCTCCAGTCGCCGCCCAGCGACGACATCTGCTACGCCACCTCCAACCGGCAGCACGTGGTCAAGGAGATCGCGCCGGACTGCGACGTGGTGATCGTCGTCGGCTCGCGCAACTCCTCCAACTCGGTCCGCCTGGTCGAGGTCGCCCTGGACGCGGGCGCCCGCGCCGGACACCTGGTCGACTTCGCCCACGAGATCGACGACGCCTGGTTGGCCGACGCCCGCACGGTCGGGGTCACCTCCGGCGCCAGCGTGCCGGACGAGCTCGTCCAGCAGGTGCTCGCGCACCTCGCCGAGCGGGGCTTCACCGACGTCGAGGAGATCCTCACCGCCAACGAGCGGCTGACCTTCTCGCTCCCGCAGGAGCTCAAGCGGGACATGAAGGCCGCGGCCGGCCGCGGCTGACGGGCGGAACGGATCACGTGTCACGCGCGTCCAACCGGCCATGAAGACTCCTCGGACGGTGCTCGTCGCCGTGGTCGCCGCAGCGGCGTTGACCGCCTGCGCCGCCCCGGGCGCCGACCCCGCCAGCCCCGGAACGACGGGAGCCGCCCCGATGACCAGCGCGCCCGACCCCGGCGTCACGTCCCACGACCCGTACAACCCGCTCGACCCGAGGCCGCCGAGGGGCGGGGCGTCGAAGCCGGCCGGCCCCACCAGCACCCTCACCGGCACCGTGGAGGCCGGGGTGGAGCCGAACTGCTTCCTGCTCGACGGCAACCTGCTGGTCGGCGCGCCCCGCGGCGCGCTGAAGGCCGGTGCCCGGGTGACCGTCACCGGCCATCCGCAGCCGGATCTGGTCACCACCTGCCAGCAGGGCACTCCGTTCGTCGTGGAGTCCGTCCGCCCCGCCTGACGGGTCGGCCCGAACGGCACGGAGCCCGTCCCCGGACCGGGGACGGGCTCCGTGGTTCGGTCAGCTGATCAGTTCACCGCGCCGATCGACACGTTCCCGCGTCCGACGACGGCTCCCTGGTCGGTGACCACGAGCAGTTCGCCGAAGAGGCGGCGACCCTCGGCCGGCGCGGACTGCGCCGTCACCGAACCGCTCAGGCCGGCCGTCGCGCCGTTGTCCAGCGCCACGGTGGTCGCGGTCGTGTCCAGGCTGCCGAGGGCGGCGGCGTAGAACACGTCCCGGTAGTCGTACGTCGTGGTGCCGGCGGGCACCGAGTACCCGTCGATGATCACGTCGTAGGTGCCGGCGGCCGGGTTCGCGATCGACACCGACTCGTCCGAGTCACCGTCGGCCGACGAGGCCACCCGGACCCCGTTGCGCTGGACGACCAGGTCCAGGTCGGCCTTCTGGTCGCTCGGGTTGTTGATCGCCACGTCGAGCCGGGTCGCGCCGGCCGGAACGGTCACGTGGTACGTCTGCCGCTCACCGTTGGCGATGGTGGGCCGGCTGACCGCCGCGCTGCCCAACGGGCCGCCCTTGCCGCTGACCGTGACCGGACCGAAGGCGTTGGTCAGGCTCCAGGTCACCGGGGTGGCCTGGCCGGCGGTGACGGACGGCAGCTCCACCGTCGCCGGGTCGACCTTCACGCCCTGCACCGCGGTGCTGAGCGTGAAGGGGTTCTCCAGCAGCGGAGAGGTACGCCGCGACTCGACCTCGATCTCCCACAGGCCCGGCATCGGGTTGGCGTAGTCCCGCTCGTCCGGCTTGCAGGTGGCCGGGTTCGAGAAGTTGCTGTAGCAGCCGAGGCTGGACGTGCTCTCGACCGGCACCCCGTACGGGTTGAACGCGATGAACCGGGTCTGCGAGCCGTCGGCCAGGCCCGACAGGTTGACCTGCAGCGCCGACGCGCCCGCCGGCACGTTGACGAAGTACGAGGTGAAACCGTTGCGGTCCACCGAGCCGGAGGTGGTGAAGCGGTAGCCCGGGCCGGTCACGTCCCGACCGATGACGATGGTGTTGAGCACCTCGAAGTCGACACCGGCGGTGGCCGGGTCGTCGACCCGCATGACGGCGCTGTGCACGCCGTACCCGCCGTTGGTCTCGAGCTCGAGCGTGACCGGCTTGTTCAGCGGCAGCACCAGGCTGTGCCGGTAGTCGCGGAACGTGCCGTCGTTGCCGAGCAGGGTCACGTCGTGCCGGATGGGCTGGTTCGGGCCGGTCGTCCGGGTGAAGGTCAGGGTGTAGGTCTTGTCCACGTTGGGCGCCTGACCGCCCTGGCTCGCGGCACACGCGTTGTAGACACCGGTACCCGTGCCCGGAGTGGCCAGGTAGCCGGAGAGCGCGGAGCAGACCGGCGCGGTGACCGAGTAGTTCCGCAGCTGGAGACCGTGGCCGGCGAGCAGGTTCCAGGCACCGACGGTGTTGAACATGCCGTTGCCCTGGCCGTGCGCCGGCACCCCCTCGATCCACTTGGCCGAGGAGTAGATCGCGCGACGCAGCTCGGCGGGGGCGACCCCGAACCCGTTGGCCTTGGCGGCCGAGAGCAGCAGCGCCGCCGCGCCGGTGGCCTGCGGCGAGGCCATCGACGTGCCGTTGAGCATCGAGTAGCCCGGCGGCAGCTGGTAGCCGGCCTCCGGCACCGGTCCGCCGGGCTGCCACAGCGGCGTCGTGGAGATGGCCGAGCCGGGGGCGGTGATGTTCGGCTTGAACCCGCCGTCCTCGCGCGGCCCGCGGGAGGAGAAGTTGAACAGCTGGTACGGCGTCCGGGTCTCGGAACCGTAGTTGGCCTGCCAGGTCTCCTTGCTGACCCCGGCGGCCACGCTCACCACGCTGCTCGCCACCGACGGGTCGCCGACGGTGTTGATGCCGGGGCCCGAGTTGCCCGCCGAGATGAACAGCTGCACGCCGTAGTCGTTGATCAGCCGGTCGTAGAGCTGGGCGCGGGCGTTGTTGGCGTCGTTGAGCGCCGGCAGGCCGCCGATCGACATGTTGATCACGTCGACGTGCCGGTTGACCACGAGCTCCACCATGCCGTCGGTGAGCGCCGCGTAGGTGCAGCCGCCGCCCCAGCTGCAGGCCCGGGCCGAGACCAGCTTGGCGCCGGGCGCGGCGCCGTCGAATGCGGGGTCGCCGAACATGTCGTTGGCGGCGGTGATCCCGGCGACGTGCGATCCGTGCTGGGCCTCGACGATGCCGATGTTGACGAAGTCGGCCGTGCCGGGCAGTCCGGCGGGGGTGGTGTCGACGTCCTCGCGGTACTCGACTACGAACGGGGTCCGCTCCGCGACCGGGGTGGCGGGGTTGTCGGTGCCGAAGTGGCCGACGTCGAAGCGCTCCTGGTAGGGGCGCATCACCGGGTCGTCGGTGAAGTCGCGGTTCTGGTTCGTGTCGACCCGGATGTCGTGGGTCTCCGGGTCGTACAGGATGCCGAACGTGTCGGTCTTGTCGCCGTCCTTGTTGATGTCACCGCCGGGCTCGTCGTTGGCGGTGATGCTCTCCGAGAACCGGTTGATCCGCCAGGTCCCCGCCGGCGCCGTCCAGGTGGCGCCCGCGTAGCTGAACGTCGGCCCGGTGACCTGGGTGAGCATGGCGCGCCAGGTGCCGTCACCGTCCAGCAGCGGGTCGGTCGCGGTGAACCAGTCGACGATCTTGCGCTCGCCGGTGGAGGTGGTCTGGAGCGCCGGGTTGTCGAGGTCCACACCGGAGTCCATGATGCCGATCGTCACGCCGCGGCCGTCCCACTCCGGGTGGGCCTGCTTGAACGCGACGGCGCCGGTCTCGTTGGTCGGCATGTACGGGTTGGCGGCCGGGGTGTCGGGGCCGGGCGCCGCCGCAGTGGCCTGCACCGTTCCCTCCGCCGATCCGGTGACCGGCTCGGGCTTCGGCAACGGGATCGACTCGTTCAGGTCGATGGCGGCCACGCCGGGCAGCTTCGCGGCCTGGAGCACGGCGTCGGTGGGCACGGAGGCGCGGACGTATCCGACTCCGTCCACCTCCTTGGCCACCGTGGCGCCCAGCTTGCGGAGCTGGTCGGCGACGTCGCCGGCCTTGCCCTTGTCGGTGGCGACGATCAGGACCACGCGCTTGTCGCCCTTGGCGCGCGCCTGGGCGAGCAGTTCGTGGTCGTGCGATCCGAGCTTGTCGGACCCGTGGCCCTTGGGGGCCTTGGCGGAAGCCTGGGGTGCGGCACCGGCGCTGGTGGCGCTGGCGGTCAGCGTGATCGCACCGGCGGCGACGACCGACGCCGCGAAGCCGGCCGAGACGCGACGCGTCCAGCTTGGAGGTTTGTCCACGTTCTCTTCCTCCGACGAGAAAGGAGCCCTGGGGAATGCAGGGCGGATGAGATGGATCTTCGATGATCGACGGCCGACTGTCACTGGCGCGCTGCGAGTTGTGACCTCGTTGTGTCGTGGGCCGAGCAACGCTGTCACAATGCCCCGAATGGTTGCAGGGTGACAACCACTGCCTCGGGCATCGTGGCACGTCGATCGTCCGTCCCAGCCGACCGTTCGGGTGGCGCAGGCCGACGATCGAATCAGTCGGCGAGCTCCGGCGCCTGCGGCTGGCGGGGCGTGATCTCGACCTGCGCCGGAGCGACCAGTTCCTGGTCGGAGACGCCCAGCTCGGCCAGCTTGCGGGCGCTCACCAGCACCCGCGCCTCCAGCGACCCGACCGCCCGGTTGTACGCGGTCACCGCCCCGCCCAGCGACGCGCCGAGCTTGCCGACGTGCTCGCCCAGGGTGGACAGTCGGCCGTACAGCTCGCGGGCCAGCGAGTGCACGGTGGCGGCGTTGCGGGCCAGCGCCTCCTGCCGCCAGGCGTAGGCCACCGTGCGCAGCAGCGCCACCAGGGTGGCCGGCGTCGCCAGCACCACGTCGCGGGCGAAGGCGTGTTCCAGCAGCGTCGGGTCGCGCTGCAACGCCACGTCGAGGAACGGGTCGGCTGGCACGAACAGCACCACGAACTCGGGGGTCTGGTCGAACGCCGCCCAGTAGGACTTGGCGGCGAGCGAGTCCACGTGTGCCCGCAGGTGCCGCGCGTGCGCGTCGAGCTGGGTGTCCCGCCCCCGCTCGTCGCGCGCCTCCATCGCGGTCAGGTACGCGTCGAAGGGCGCCTTGGCGTCGACCACCACCGTCCGGCCGCCGTGCAGCCGGACCACCAGGTCGGGACGGACCCCCTGGTGGTCGGTGGCGGCGGTGACCTGCTCGTTGAAGTCGCAGTGCTCCAGCATCCCGGCCGCCTCGACGATCCGGCGGAGCTGGTGCTCGCCCCACCGGCCGCGCACCTGCGGGGCGCGCAGCGCGGCGACCAGTTGCTTGGTCTCGGTGCGCAGCTCCCCGGAGACGGTGCTCATCGCGCGGACCTGCTCGCGCAGCTCGGCGTACGCGTCGACCCGGTCCCGCTCCAGCTCGGCCACCCGCTGCTCGTAGCGGCGGAGGGTGTCGTGCAGCGGCGCCACCGCCCGGGCGACGGCCTCCTGGGACTGGGCGGTCGCCTCGTAGCTGAGCGCCCGCATGGACTGCTCCAGCCGACCCTCGCCCTCCCGGGTGGCGGCCAGGGTGGCCTCCAGCCGGGCGATCTCGGCGGCCGTCCGGGAGCGGGCGGCCAGCCAGCCGACCGCGCCGCCCGCGGCGAGGCAGAGCACCACCACGGCCACCGTCGAGAAGGTCATGGCAGAGAGCTTGCCAAACGGGTACGACGTGCGCCCGCTGGGTACCTTCGAGTCATGGAACTTGCCCTGTGGCTGGTCCTGATCCTGATGCTCGGAGGTGCGTTCGTGTTCTGGCGGTGGGGTAGCAGGTCCCGGCGGGCCACCGAGCTGGCCGACGCCCGCGCGGAGGCGCAGCGCTGGTACGAGCGGCTCGGGGGCCAGTTGATGAACCTGCACGGCGACGCCCCGGCGGTCCGCCAGGCGCTGGCCGACGCCGGTGAGCGGTACAACGCGGCCGGCTCCCAGCTGGAGCAGGCGCGTACCCCGCACCAGTTCGCGCTGGCCCGGGAGACCGCGCTGGAGGGACTGGCGTACATCCGGGCCGCGCGTACCGCGATGGGCATCGACCCGGGGCCGGAGCTGCCGCCGCTGGCCGCCGCCCGCGGCGCCGGGATGCTGACCAAGGAGCGCGAGGTCAACGTGCAGGGGCAGACCTACCGGGCCGGCCCGCAGCCGGGCAACCGGACGCCCTACTACTACCCGGGCGGCAACTGGCAGGGTCGGCCGGTGCCCGCCGGCTGGTACTCGACGCCCTGGTGGAAGACGGCGCTCGGCGCCGGCGTCGGCGTGGTCGGCGGGATGCTGATCGCCGACGCGCTCTTCTCGCCCGCCTTCGCCGACCCGGGGTACGGCTACGAGGCCGGCTACCAGGAGGGCTTCCAGGACGGGTTCGGCGACGGCCAGGACTACGGCGACCAGGGCGGCAACGACGTCGGCGGCGACCAGTTCACCGGTGACCAGGGCGACTGGTCCGGCGCCGACTACGGTGGCGGCGACTACGCCGGCGGCGGGGATTACGGCGGTGGCGACTTCGGCGGGGGCGACTTCGGCGGCGGGGACTTCGGCGGCGGCGACTGGTGACCCCGGGGCGACGGCCGCCGACGCCCCACCCGCGCACCTCGACCGCTCGGGCCTCGGTGCCGGTCGCGTCCCGGCCGGGCAGATGACCTGGAAGCGATATGCCGCAGACGTGCGGCTCAGCCGGTGTTGCGCATGCCGGCGGCGATGCCGTTGACGGTGGTGAGCAGCGCCCGTTCCAGCGCCGTACCGTCGTTGGGGGCGCGTCGGCCGCCCGGCGCGGTCGCCACCGCCCGACCGGCGGCGCCGGAGTCCCGGTACTGGCGCAGCAGCGCCACCTGGAGGTGGTGCAGCGGCTCCAGGTAGGTGTCCCGCACCGCCAGGGTGCGCTGGAGCACCGGCGAGTTCTCCAGCAGGGCCGGCGAGTTGGTGACCGCCAGCACCTCCTGCTTGGTCAGCTCGTACTCCTGCTCGATCTTCTCGAAGATCGGGTGCAGCTTCTTCGGGACCAGCGTCTCCACGTACCGGCGGGCGATGGTGAGGTCGGTCTTGGTCAGCATCATCTCGACGTTCGACAGGAACGTGCGGAAGAAGTGCCAGTTCCGGTGCATCTCGGCCAGCACGTCCTCCAGCCCGGCCGCCCGCGCGGCGGCCAGCCCGGAACCGACGCCGAACCAGCCGGGCACGATCTGCCGGGTCTGCGTCCAGCCGAACACCCACGGGATGGCCCGCAGGCCGGCCAGGCCGGCGCCCGTGTTCGGCCGCTTCGCCGGCCGGGAGCCGATGTTCAGCGCGCCGAGCAGCTCGGTCGGTGTGGAGGCCCAGAAGTACGCCGGCAGGTCCGGGTCCTCCACCAGCGACCGGTACGACCGGAACGCCGACTCGGAGACCGCGTCCATGGTGGCGTCCCAGCGTTCCAGCATCTCGGCCGGCTGCCGGGGCGCGGTGTGCAGCAGGGTCGCCTGGAGCACCGCGGCCACCGTCAGCTCCAGGTTCTCCCGGGCCAGCGCGGGCAGGGTGTACTTGTCGGAGATGACCTCACCCTGCTCGGTCACCTTGATCGCGCCGTCCAGCGTGCCGTACGGCTGGGCCAGGATGGCGTCGTGGGTGGGCCCGCCGCCCCGGCCGACCGTGCCGCCCCGGCCGTGGAAGAGCCGCAGGTGTACGCCGTGCCGGGCGGCCACGTCGCGCAGCGCGCGCTGGGCCCGGTGGATCGACCACTGGCTGGTGGTGATGCCGGCCTCCTTGTTGGAGTCGGAGTAGCCCAGCATCACCTCCTGCACGTCGCCCCGGGCCGCGACCAGCGCCCGGTACGCCGGCAGCGACAGCAGCTCGTCCAGCAGCTCGCCGCCGGCGTTCAGCTCGGCCGGGGTCTCCAGCAGCGGCACGATGCCGATCCGGGCCCGGCCGCTGTGCACGTCGATCAGGCCGGCCTCGCGCGCCAGCACCACCGCGGCGAGCACGTCGTCCACGCCGAGGGTCATCGAGATGATGTACGACTCGATCACCTCGGTGCCGAACCGGTCCTGCGCCTCGCGGATCGCGGCGAACACGTCGAAGGTCTTCCGCGCCGACTCGGTGAGCGGGGTGTCCTGGGTGGACAGCGGCCGGCGGCCGGTCAGCTCGTCGGCGAGCAGCTTGGTGCGCTCCAGCCGGGTCAGCGACGGGTAGTCGGACACCTCGCCGACCGCCGCGTAGAGCTGGGCGAGCACCTCGTGGTGTTTCTCGGCGTGCTCGCGGACGTCCATGGTCGCCAGGTGCAGCCCGAACGCGGACACCGTACGGATGGTCGAGGCGAGCCGGCCCACGGCGGTGAGCTGGCCGGAGTTGCGGGCCAGCGAGGCGCGCAGCAGCTCCAGGTCGGCGATCAGCTCGGCCGAGCCGCGGTAGTCCCGCCCCGGCACGTGCGCGGTGCCGTTGCGCAGCCGCTCCCGGGTGTTGGCCAGCTTCGCCTTCACGCAGCGCGCCTTGAGCCGGTAGGGCTCCTCGGCGTTCACCCGGCGGAACCGGGGCGCCACCTCGGGCAGCGCGTCCAGGTCGGCGGCGAGGCTGGCGGAGAGGTCCAGCGACACCGCGCGCAGCCGGCGGGAGACGGAGACCTCGCTGATGAGGGCGTCCATCGCCTTCTCGGTGGCCTCGATGCCGTGCTCGTGCTGGATCCGCAGCACCTCGCTGGTGACCGCCGGGGTGACGAACGGGTTGCCGTCGCGGTCGCCGCCGATCCAGGTGCCGAAGGTCAGCGGTCGCGACGTGGGCGAGGTCTCCACGCCCAGGGTGCGTAGCGTGTCGGCGAGGTCGTCGAGGACCTGCGGGGCGGCCTCGGCATGCAGGTCGCGCAGGTAGTAGATGGCGTTGCGGGCCTCGTCGGTCGGGTCCGGCCGGTCCAGCCGCAGCTCGTCGGTCTGCCACATCAGATCCAGCAGCTCGGCCAGGCGCCGGTTGGCCGGGCCCTCGTCGCTGGCGCCGTAGAGGATCGCGTTGGCGGTCTCGGTGTCCAACTCGTCGGCGACCGCGCGCAGCTTGGAGAGGATCGAGCGGCGGGCCGCCTCGGTGGGGTGGGCGGTGAAGACCGGGCGTACCGCGAGCCGGCGGGCTGCGGCGGCGATCTCCTCGGCCGGCACCCCGCGCTCGGCGATCATCTTGGCCGCCTGGTCCAGCCAGCCGCCGTGCATGGCCCGGCGGCGGCGCAGGTCGCGGGCCCGATGCACCTGCTCGGTGATGTTGGCCAGGTGGAAGTAGGTGGAGAAGGCCCGGGCCAGCTTGGTCCCGGTGGTGACGTCGAGGCCGGCGAGGCGCTGGGCGGCGGCCGGGGCGTCGGAGCGGACCTGGGCGCGGATCTCCTCGACCAGGTCGAGCAGGGGTCGGCCCTCCTGGCGGGCGAGCGTCTGCCCGAGCAGGGTGCCGAGGCGGCGGATGTCGGCCCGCAGCGCGGCGTCCGGGCCGTCGTGGTCGTGCTGGTCGGTCACGGGTGCGCTCCTTACGAGAGTACGAAGGACAGCGCTGTCCGACTCCCTGGATCGTATCCGCGTCGGGCCCGCTGGCAGGAGGGGGACCGCGTGATGATCTGCACTCTGGGACGGGTGGGCCGGCTCAGCCATCAGCGCGTGGCCCACCGGCGGGGGCGGGTCCGGCCCGGCCACGGAGGGCCCGGCGGTGGGCGCGGAAGACCGTCGCGGTGACCAGCCCGAGGATCCCGGCCAGGGCCCACACGGTGAGCCCCGTCAGCGTCCAGCCCATCGACCGGCGGTCGAAGTAGACCGTCGACTTGATCAGGTCGGTGGCCAGCCCCGGCACGTTCCACCGGTGCATCCCGCGCAGCCAGCCGGGCAGGAACTCCGGGGCGTAGATGCCGCCGGAGCCGGGGTTGCCGAGCACCACCAGCAGCAGGATCACGAGGCCGGTGCCGAGCAGGCCGAGCCAGGCCTGCACGGCCGAGGCGACCATCGCGGCGGCGAAGACCGCCAGTGCCCCGACCGCGGCGACCGCCGGAATGTCGTGGTGCCAGACGTCGAGCACCGGGCCGACCACGGTCGCCCCGATGATGCCCAGCACGATCGAGTAGACGGCGAGCGCGGCGGCCCGCAGGCCGGCCCGGGGGAGGCTGACCGGCGCGGTGCCGGTCTTCAGGCCCAGCGCGGTGGAGGCCAGGTAGCCGCCCAGCACGTACCCCACGGCCAGGTAGAACGGCACCAGGCCGCGCGGGTCGCTGCGCTCCACCGGCACCTCGTCGGTGACCTGGATCGGCAGGTTGGCCTGTTGGGCGGCCTGGGTGAACACCTGCCTGACCGCCTCGGCGGCGGCCGGCGAGGAGGCGCTCGCGGTGCTGAGGCGCAACCCGTTGTCCGGGCCCGAGGTGAGCACCCCGTACACCTCCCGCGCGGTGAGGCCGTCGGCCGCGGCGTCCGGATCGTCGTACTCGATGGGCTTGATCTTGTCGGTCCGGCCGCGCACGGCGGCCATCACCGCCTGCGCGCGCTGGTCGCCGAGGACCACCCCGACCGGCACGTCGCGCGGGGTGGGCTGGTGCAGCGCCCCCACGTAGGCGGCGATGAACGCGGTGGCCAGGGCGAGCGTGCCGACCAGCAGCGCCGCGGTGCGCGGCAGCCAGTCGCGTACCGGAAGGACCCGCTCCGCCTCTTCCACGTCCCCACCCTATTGCCGCCATATGCCCGGCTCGTGGGGTTTGTCGGTCGGAAATCGCTGGCCCGGCTCGATAGCGTCGGATCATGACGCTGCCGAGCTATCCCGCCAAGCCGAAGCCGGGCGACCGGGTCGCCGTCGTCTCGCCGTCCGCCGGCCTGCCGGGTCTCTTCCCGCACGTGCACGAGCTGGGCCTGCGCCGGCTGCGCGAGGAGTTCGGGCTGGAGCCGGTGGAGTATCCGACCACCCGGCGGATGGGGGCCGACCCGCGGGACCGGGCGCGGGACCTGACCGCCGCCTTCGCCGACCCGACGATCACCGCGGTGCTCGCCACCGTCGGCGGGGACGACCTGATCACGGTCACCCCTCATCTGGACGACGCGGTGCTGCGGGCCAACCCGAAGCCCTACTACGGGTACTCGGACAACACCAACGTCCTCAACCACCTGTACCGGTTGGGCATGGTGGCGTACCACGGCGGCTCGGTGCTGGTGCACCTCGGCCGGTCCGGCAGGCCGAACCCGGTCACCTTCGACTCGCTGCGCGCCGCCCTCTTCACCTCCGGCTGGTACGAGCTGACGGCGGCGACCGAGTGGGGCGACGAGCCGCGCGACTGGCGGGACCCGGCGACGCTGGCCGAGGAGCCGGTGATGTTCCCGGGTGAGGGCTGGCGCTGGCAGGGGCCGGCGCGGGTGGTCCAGGGGCGGACCTGGGGCGGCTGCCTGGAGATCATCCACTGGCTGCTGGCGACCGACCGGGTCCCGTCGACCGAGGAGCTGGCGGGGTCGGTGCTGGTCTTCGAGACCTCGAACGAGCTGCCGACGGCGCAGGAGGTCTTCCGGATCGTGCGCAACATGGGTGAGCGGGGGTTGCTCGCCGCCTTCCCGGCGATCGTGGTCGGCCGGCCCAAGGCGTGGGACTTCGAGAAGCCGCACACCCTGGCGGAGCGTCGGGCGTGGGGCGAGGCCCAGCGGGAGGCGATCACCCGGGCCCTCGCGGACTACGCCGACGACCCGGTGGTGGTCTTCGACGTCGACCTGGGGCACACCGACCCGCAGCTGGTCATCCCGTACGGCGGGGAGATCCGGGTCGACGCGGTCGAGCGGCGGATCAGCGTGCGCTACTGAGCCGGTGCCTCAGCGGGCGGACCGGGTGGTCAGGCGTCGAGTACGGCGAAGGCACGGACCGGGAAGGTGCCCATGCCGGCCACCCGCGGCGGGGCGGCGGTGAACCGGAACCCCTCCGGGGGCAGGGCGGCCAGGCCGGTCAGATGCTCCACGATCGGGATGCCGGCGGCGAGCAGGGCGCTGTGCGCGGGGCGCTGGCCGGCGGCGGCCGGGGTCATGTCGTCGACGTTGATGGAGTCGATGCCCACCAGCGCCGCCCCCGCCTCGACCAGCCAGTCCGCGCCGTCGGCAGACAGGTAGGGCGCGTCAGGTCCGGCGTACCGGTCGGTGCCGAAGTGCGTGTCCCAACCGGTGTGCAGCAGCACCGCCCGGCCGGCCACCTCGTACGGGGCGAGCAGCAGCCGGTCCACCGCGCGGGTGCCGGCGGGCACCCGGACCACCAGCCCGGGCACGTCGGCGAGGCGGTCGAGCGGGACACCGGTCAGGTCGGCCCCGTCCGCCCAGCGGTGTGCCGGTGCGTCGACGTACGTGCCGGTGTTGGCGATCATGTCGATCCGGGCCACGTGGAACTCGACGCCCGGCGCGTACCGCTCCCGGGACGCCTCGCGGGTCAGCCAGTCGGTGATCCGGGGCGGCTGCCAGCCGGGCAGGGTGATCATGCCGTCGTGGATCACATGGCTCAGCTCGACCAGTCGCCGGCCGCCTTCGTCGGCCGGGACGGCGACGCCGCGGCCGCCCTTGTGCGGTTCCTCGACGATCGTCCGGTTGGTGATCCGCACCTCGCCGACCATGAGCAGTCCGAGGTGTCGGACGAGGAGCGCGCCGAGCTCGTCGTCGTCGATCTCCGGCCTCGGAACGTCCAGCCGGAAGCCCTCGGTCCGCAGTCCTCCGCCGTTGGCGAAGGAGACCTCCGCGTCGAACACCGCCCGGTACTCAGCCATGCCGACACCGCACCACGCCCGCCCGTACCCGTCAAGATCCTTCTCGCGCCCTGCGGTCCGCCGCCAGAGCGCCCTGATTCACGGAACGAGTGGCCATCCGCGAGCCGGAGGCCACTCGTTCCGGGAATCTGCGCCGGTCTTGGGGCGGGGGGCGCGGGCGGGGCGGGGAAGGGGGCTGCGGCTGGGGCCCGGAATGTCCGTGGCGGGGGATAGTCTCGGGAGGTGCACCCCCCGTCCGGCCGGACGCGGGGTCGTCGCCGTGCGTCGATCTTCCTGGAAGTGATCACTGATGCTCACCGGACTCTTCTCCGCCGCCCTGGCCGACCCCGGGCTGGCCCGGGCGCGTGACCTGGCGCGCTCCGGTGCCGCGCAGGTCGACGGCCTCGACATCACCGCCCCCGCGGCGCTGCGCCCGTTCGCCGTCGCGGCGGTGGCCGCCGACGAGCCGGCCGGCGGCGCCGGGCGACCGGTGCTGGCCGTGACCGCCACCACCCGCGAGGCCGACGACCTCGCCTCCGCGCTGGGCAGCCTGCTGCCCCCGGAGCAGGTGGCCGTCTTCCCGTCCTGGGAGACGCTGCCGCACGAACGGCTCTCGCCCCGCTCCGACACCGTCGGTCGGCGGCTGGCCGTGCTGCGCCGGCTGGCCCACCCCGAGGCCGCCGACGCGTACGGGCGGACCGGGCCGCTGCGGGTGGTCGTCGCCCCGGTCCGGTCCCTGCTCCAGCCCCAGCTCAAGGGGCTCGGCGACCTGGAGCCGGTGCAGCTCGCCGCCGGTGACGAGGCGGACCTGGAGGAGGTCGCGCGGCGGCTCACCGACATGGCGTACGCCCGGGTCGACCTGGTCACCAAGCGGGGCGAGTTCGCCGTGCGCGGCGGCATCCTCGACGTCTTCCCGCCCACCGACGAGCACCCGTCCCGGGTCGAGTTCTGGGGCGACGAGGTGGAGGAGATCCGCACCTTCGCCGTCGCCGACCAGCGCACCATCGAGGGCGTCGCGCAGCTCTGGGCGCCGCCCTGCCGGGAGCTGCTGCTCACCCCCTCGGTGCGGAAGCGGGCCGCGGCGCTCGCCGAGGAGCACCCCGAGCTGGCCGAGATCCTCGACAAGCTGGCCGAGGGCATCCCGGTCGAGGGCATGGAGTCGCTCGCCCCGGCGCTGATCGGGCCTGCGCACGCGCCGACTCGCGGCGGGCCGCCCGAGGTGGCGGCCACGCCAAGCGACTCGCCGCATGCGTCGATGGAGCTGCTGGTGGACTGCATGCCGGCCGGCACCCACGTACTGCTCTGCGACCCGGAGCGGATCCGCACCCGGGCGCACGACCTGGTCCGTACCTCCGAGGAGTTCCTCCAGGCCAGCTGGGCCGCGGCCGCCGTCGGCGGCCAGGCCCCGGTCGACCTCGGCGCCGCCGCCTTCCGCACCCTGGCCGACGTACGCACGGCGGCCCGCGCCCTGCGCCAGCCCTGGTGGACGCTGGCGCCCTTCGGCCTGGTGGAGTCCGACGCCGCTCCCGCCCGGCAGCCCTGGGAGGACGAGCCGACCGAGGTCGACGTCACCCCCGACGACGCGATCGCGGTGACCCTGGCCGCCCAGCCCGCCCCGCTCTACCACGGCGAGACCGCCCGGGTGGTCGACGACCTCAAGCGCTGGGCCGGCGAGGGCTGGTCGATCGCGCTGGTCTTCGAGGGGCACGGCCCCGCCCAGCGGGCCGTCGAGGTGCTCCGCGACGCCGGCCTCGGTGCCCGGCTCACCGAGGAGGTGCCGGCCGCGCCGGCCGCCGGCGAGCTGCTGGTCTCCTGCGGCTGCCTGACCGGCGGCTTCGTCGACGAGGCGTCCCGGTTCGTGCTGCTCACCGGCAACGACGTCACCGGTGGCCGGGGCACCTCCACCCGGGACATGCGCAAGCTGCCCAGCCGGCGGCGCAACACCATCGACCCGCTGGAGCTGAAGGCCGGCGACCACGTGGTGCACGAGCAGCACGGCATCGGCCGGTACGTCGAGCTGGTGCAGCGCACCGTCAACGGCGCCAGCCGGGAATACCTGGTCATCGAGTACGCGCCGAGCAAGCGGGGCCAGCCCGGTGACCGGCTCTTCGTCCCCACCGACCAGCTCGACCAGCTCTCCCGCTACGTCGGCGGCGAGCAGCCCACCCTGCACAAGATGGGCGGCTCGGACTGGCAGAAGTCCAAGGCCCGGGCCCGCAAGGCGGTCCGCGAGATCGCCGCCCAGCTGATCCAGCTCTACGCCGCCCGCAAGGCGTCCAAGGGGCACAACTTCGGCCCGGACACCCCGTGGCAGCGGGAGTTGGAGGACGCCTTCCCCTGGCAGGAGACGCCCGACCAGTTGGCCGCCATCGAGGAGGTCAAGCGGGACATGGAGCAGACCGTCCCGATGGACCGGCTGATCTGCGGCGACGTCGGGTACGGCAAGACCGAGATCGCGGTCCGGGCCGCCTTCAAGGCGGTGCAGGACGGCAAGCAGGTGGCGGTGCTGGTGCCCACCACCCTGCTGGTGCAGCAGCACTACAACACCTTCGCCGAGCGGATGAGCCAGTTCCCGATCTCCATCCGGCAGCTCTCCCGGTTCCAGACCCCGAAGGAGACCGAGCGGACGCTGGAGATGGTCGCCGACGGCACCGTCGACATCGTCATCGGCACCCACCGGCTGCTCCAGGCGTCCACCCGGTTCAAGCAGCTCGGGCTGGTCATCATCGACGAGGAGCAGCGCTTCGGCGTCGAGCACAAGGAGCACCTGAAGACCCTGCGCGCGTCGGTCGACGTGCTGGCCATGTCGGCCACCCCGATCCCGCGCACCCTGGAGATGGCGATCACCGGCATCCGGGAGATGTCCACCATCGCCACCCCGCCGGAGGAGCGGCACCCGGTGCTCACCTTCGTCGGGGCGTACGACGACCGGCAGGTGGCCGCCTCCATCCACCGCGAGCTGCTCCGCGACGGGCAGGTGTTCTACCTGCACAACCGGGTCGAGTCGATCGAGAAGGCGGCCCGCCGGATCCGGGAGCTGGTGCCCGAGGCGCGGGTCGCGGTGGCGCACGGCCAGATGGGCGAGGAAGCGCTCGAGAAGGTGATGGTCGGCTTCTGGGAGAAGGAGTTCGACGTCCTGGTCTGCACCACGATCGTGGAGTCCGGCATCGACATCCCGAACGCCAACACGCTGATCGTGGAGCGGGCCGACCTGCTCGGCCTGGCCCAGCTGCACCAGATCCGGGGCCGGGTCGGCCGGGGCCGGGAGCGGGCGTACGCCTACTTCCTCTACCCGTCGGACAAGCCGCTCACCGAGAACGCGCACGAGCGGCTGGCCACCATCGCCCAGCACACCGAGCTGGGCGCCGGCATGTACGTGGCGATGAAGGACCTGGAGATCCGGGGCGCCGGCAACCTGCTCGGTGGCGAGCAGTCCGGCCACATCGAGGGCGTCGGCTTCGACCTGTACGTCCGGATGGTCGGGGAGGCGGTCTCCGCCTTCAAGGGCGAGCACCCGGAGGAGGAGGCCGAGGTCAAGGTCGACCTGCCGGTCGACGCGCACCTGCCGCACGACTACGTCGCGGTGGAGCGGCTGCGCCTGGAGATGTACCGCAAGCTGGCCGAGGCCCGGGACGAGGAGCGGCTGCGCGAGGTGGTCGCCGAGATGACCGACCGGTACGGCGAGCCGCCCGCGCCGGTGCAGAACCTGGTCGCGGTGGCCCGGTTCCGGCTGCTCGCCCGCCGGTACGGCCTCACCGACGTGTCGATGCAGGGCAAGCACATCCGGTTCAGCCCGCTGCCGCTGCCCGACTCGAAGCAGCTGCGGCTGAAGCGCTACCACCCGGACTCGGTCTACAAGCAGGCGCTCGACCAGGTCAGCGTGCCCCGGCCGAGCACCCGCCGGGTCGGCGGCGAACCGCTGCGCGACCAGGCGCTGCTGGAGTGGTGCGCCCAGCTCCTCTCCGACGTCCTGGGTGAGCCGGCGGCGGCGCAGCCGGCCGGGGCGGGGGCCCGGTGAGGCCGGCGGGGTGGGCGGCGTCACAGCCGCGTATCGGCCGTGAGAGAGTGGCCGTCATGCGTGCTCGCCGTCTCTTCGCCGCCGCCAGCGTCGCGGCCCTCGCTGCCCTCTCCCTCGCCGCCTGCGGCCGGTCCGCACCGGACGTCGCCGCCTACGTCGGGGACACCCGGTACTCGATCGACCGGGTGGACGGGATCTACGACGACGCCCAGGCGCAGTACGCCGACGCGGTCCGCAGCCAGCGGACGGCGACGGGCGCCACGCCGGCGCCGGAGGAGCTGCGTTCCGCGGTGACCCGACAGGACGTGCTGAACCTGCTGATCGCCGTCGACCTGGGCAAGCGGGTGGTGGCCGAGAAGCACATCCAGGTGGACGACGAGGTCTCCCCGGAGCAGCTCCAGGCGCAGCTGCAGATGCCGGCCAGCGCCGAGTACGCCAAGCTCTGGGGCGAGTGGGTGGACATCTCCAACGCGCTCCAGCAGAAGCTGCCGCCGGCCGACCTGAGCGATGACGCGATCATGGCCGTCTACCAGGCCATCGCCAAGACCGGTGCGATCCGGTCCGGGCTGTCGGTCGCCCAGGTCAAGGAGGCGTTCGGCGAGGGCGGGTTCGTGCGCAGCGCCACCGCGCTCAGCGCGGCGCTGCACGAGGAGGCGGAGAAGGTCGACACCTCGGTCAACCCGAAGTACGGCCCGATCGGCCTGCCGTCGGTGGTCAGCACCGGCCAGTCGCTGGTCTTCTACGCGCTGCCCTACATCAACCACGACGGCCCGGTCACCGACATCTCGACCCCCGAGGCACCGGAGACCAGCGCCCCGGTCAACCCCTGAGCGGCATGACGGCACGGATCGTCCTGCTGGTCACCTCGCCCCGGCTGCCGGCCGGCCTGCTGACCGCGGCCGCCTGGGACGTCGTACGCGCTGCACCGGTGTTGTCCGGCGCGGAGAGCGAGCTGACCCGGGTGGTCCGGACGGCGGGCGCCGAGGTCGGCGTGATCGCCGAGGGCGCGACACAGGCGTTGCTCGACGCGGCGACGGCCCACGGCACGGCGGTCTGGCTGGCCGGCCCGACCGGCGACGAGGCCCTCGCCCGGGAGCTGGGGCTGCGGCTGGCGCGCGAGCCGGGCCTGGCCGAGCTGGAGCTGATGTACGGCTCCTGGGACCCGCCGGGTGCCCGGCTGCTCGACGCGGTCGAGGTGATGGACCGCCTCGCCTCCCCGGGGGGTGACCCGTGGAAGCGGGCGCAGACCCACCGCAGCCTCGCCGGCTTCCTGCTCGAGGAGTGCTACGAGGCGTACGACGCGATCAGCGCCGACGACACCGACGCGCTCCGCGAGGAGCTGGGCGACGTGCTGCTCCAGGTGCTGCTGCACGCCCGGCTCGCCGAGGAGCTGCCGGAGGGGAAGCGCTGGACCGTCGACGACGTGGCCGGCGGCCTGGTCGACAAGATGGTCCGCCGCAACCCGCACGTCTTCTCCGGTGAGCAGGCCGGTTCGCTGGAGGAGATCGAGGCGAACTGGGAGCGGATCAAGCGGGCGGAGAAGACCCGGGAGTCCGTGCTCGACGGCATTGCGCTGAGCCAGCCCGCCCTGTCCCTGGCCGCGAAGATCCTGGACCGGGCCGGCCGGATCGGCCTCGCCGTGCCACCCCCGCTGGCCGACTCCCAGGTGGACCCCGAGGCCCGGCTCGGCGCCGGCCTCCTGTCGACGGTCGCCGCCGCCCGACAGGCAGGAATCGACCCCGAGGCCGCCCTCCGCCGCGCCACCCTCGCCTACGCCGACGCCGTCCGCGCCGCCGAACGCCGCACCCCACCCCCGGGCAACCAGGATTGATCATGAGGTTAGCGGCGTGAAACGCCCGTTTCGCCGCGGCTCACTTCATGATCAATAAATGGGCGGCCGGCGTGGGTGGCGGTCGGTAGGGTCTTGCGCATGGAGTCGTTCGTGCCGCTCGCGGAGCGGATCGTGGAGGCGTTGCTGGAGAGCCGGCCCGGGCTGGCCACGTCCGTCGGGGACCACCGGTACGACGACCGGCTGCCCGACCTCTCCGCCGATGCCCTCGCCGCGGACCAGGCAATGCTCAAGGACGCGGCCGACGCGCTCTCCGAGATCGACCCCGACTCGCTCGACGTCGACGAGCGGGTCGACCACGCGCTGCTGAGCAGCCTCGTCGACCGGGGGCTGTTCGAGGCGACCGAGATCCGCGCGCACGAGTGGGACCCGCTGCGGCACAACCCCGGCCCGCTGCTGCACGACCTGCTGGCCCGCCCGTTCGCCCCCGCCGAGGTGCGGCTGGAGAGCCTGGCCGGCCGGCTGTCGGCGATGCCGGACGCCCTGGCCACCGCCCGCGCCACCCTGCGCGACATGCCCAGGATCCACGCGGAGACGGCGGTCGGGCAGTTCACCGGCACCGCCGCGCTGATCCGGGACGAGGTGCCGGGGCTACTGGCCGAGGCGCCGGCGATGTACGACCGGGTCGAGCCGGCGGCCACCGCGGCGATCGCCGCGCTGGAGGAGTTCGTGGCGTGGCTGCGGATGGGGCTCGCCGCCGACGCCGGCCCCGGGCGCGACCCCCGGCTGGGCCGGCGGCGCTGGGAGGCGCGGCTCTGGCACACCCTCGACACCGAGCTGAGCGCCGCCGAGGTCCAGCGCCGGGCCTGGGACAACCTGGAGCGGGTCACCGCCGAGATCCGCGCGGCGGCCGCCGAGCTGGTCGGCGGCCCGGCCGACGACGAGACGGTACGCCGGGCGCTGGACCTGCTCGCCGCCGAGCACCCCGACGACGCCACCATCGTGGACCTCGCCTCGGTCTCGCTCGACGAGACGACCGACTTCGTCCGGGCGCACGACCTGATCAGCCTGGTCGACGACCCGTGCGTGATCCAGGAGATGCCGGAGTTCGCCCGGGGCGTGGCGGTGGCGTACTGCGACTCGCCGGGCCCGCTGGAGACCGCCGCCGTGCCGACCTTCTACTGCATCGCGCCCACCCCGGCGGACTGGCCGGCGCAGCGGGTCGAGTCGTTCTACCGCGAGTACAACGACCACATGATCCGGAACCTGACCGTGCACGAGGCGATGCCCGGTCACTTCCTCCAGCTCGCCCACGCCCGCCGGTACGCCGGCCCGACCCGGGTCCGGCCGCTCACCGAGTCGGGCGTGTTCATCGAGGGCTGGGCCGTCTACACCGAGGAGCTGATGGTCCGGCACGGCTTCGGCGGGCTGCCGGTCCGGCTCCAGCAGCTCAAGATGCAGCTCCGGATGACCATCAACGCGCTGCTCGACCAGCTCGTGCACTGCGAGGACCTGCCCGAGGCGGAGGCGATGGCGCTGATGACCGGGCGGGGCTTCCAGGAGGAGGGCGAGGCGGCCGGCAAGTGGCGGCGGGCGTTGCTCACCTCCACCCAGCTCTCCACCTACTTCGTCGGCTACAGCGAGATGGCCGACATCGCCCGCGCCCGGCCCGACGGGGTGTCGGTACGCGACTGGCACGACGCGATGCTGGCGCACGACTGCCCGCCGCCCCGCCACCTGCGCACCCTGCTGGGGATCTGACCACCTAACGGCTGCTGAATCTCGCGGCCCGGCGGTGGGTGCGCCGACGGTGCACCGCCGCCGGTTCGCGGCGCCCCGGGCGGAGCAGGTCGGAGGAGGCGAACAGCGTCCGCTTCGTCACCTCCACCAGCGCCAGGTACGCCGCCACCAGCCCCACCAGCACCGGCAGGAAGATCGCCGGCAGCGGGCGGAAGCCGAGCGCCCCGGCCACCGGCAGGTACGGGATCAGCCACGCCGCCGCGACCGCGCCCAGCGCGGCGAGCAGCAGGGCGCGGCTGGGTCGGCTGCGCCAGAACGGGCTGGTGTGCGTACGGATGGCGAACACCACCAGTGTCTGGGTCGCCAGCGACTCCACGAACCAGCCGGTGCGGAACTCGACCGGCCCGGCGTGCAGCACGCTGAGCAGCAGCGCGAAGGTGAGGAAGTCGAAGAGCGAGGAGAGCGGCCCGAAGGTCAGCATGAACCGGCGGATCTCCCGCAGGTCCCAGTGCGCCGGCCGGGCGAGCTGGTCGGCGTCGACCCGGTCGGTGGGGATGGCCACCTGGCTCAGGTCGTAGATCAGGTTGTTCAGCAGGATCTGCGAGGGCAGCATCGGCAGGAACGACAGGAAGGCCGACGCCCCGGCCGCGCTGAACATGTTGCCGAAGTTGCTGGACGTGCCCATCAGCACGTACTTGATGGTGTTGGCGAAGATCCGCCGGCCCTCGGTGACCCCGTCGGCGAGCACGTCGAGGTCCTTCTCCAGCAGGAGCACGTCGGCCGCGTCCTTGGCCACGTCGGTGCCGCCGGCCACCGAGATGCCGATGTCGGCGGCGTGCAGGGCGAGCGCGTCGTTCACCCCGTCGCCGAGGAACGCCACGTCCCGGCCGGCGGCCCGCTGGGCGTGCACCAGCCGGGCCTTGTCCTCGGGGGAGACCCGGGCGAAGACCGTGGTGGCCTCGATCGCCGCCGGCAGCGCCGCGTCGTCGATCCCGGCCAGCTCGGCGCCGGTCAGCACCCCGGTCATCGGCAGGCCGAGCTGGGCGCAGACCCGGACCGCGACCGCCGGATGGTCACCGGTGATCACCTTGACGCTGATGCCCAGCCGGGCGAGCCGGTCCAGTGCCGCCCGGGCGTCCGGCTTCGGCGGGTCCAGGAAGACCAGCAGCCCGCCGAAGGCGAGGTCGCGCTCGTCGTCCGGCCCGATGCCGGTCAGGCCCGGGGCGGGACGGCCGGCCACCGCGACCACCCGGCCACCGCCGGCCAGCCGTTCGTCGAGGGCGCGCCGCGCCGCCTCCGGTACGTCCCGGCAGAGCGCCATCACCTCCTCGGCCGCGCCCTTGGTCACCAGCATCCGCCCGTCCGGCCCGTCCACCAGCACGCTCACCCGGCGGCGCTGATGGTCGAACGGGAGCAGCCCCACCCGCCGGTACGCGGCCACCGGCTGGGCCGCGGCGCCGGGCGCCGCCCAGAGCGCCCGGTCCATCGGGTTGCCGTCGCCGCCGGTGGTGGCCTCGTTGGCGAGCAGCCCGGCCAGCAACACGTGCTCGTCGGGCCGACCGTCCGGGCCGAGGGTCTCGGTGAGGCTGAGCCGCCCGTCGGTGAGGGTGCCGGTCTTGTCGGTGAAGAGCACCTCGACGTTGCCCAGGTCCTCCACGCAGACCAGCCGCTTCACCAGCACCCGGCGCCGGGCGAGGGCACGGGTGCCCGCCGCCAGGCTGGCGGTGACGATCGCGGGGAGCAGTTGCGGGGTGATGCCCACGGCGATGGCCAGGCTGAACAGCACGGCGTCGATCACCGGCCGGTGCAGCACCAGGTTGATCACGAAGATCACCGCGGTGAGGACACCCGCCACCCGGGCCAGCATCAGCGAGAACCGGCGCAGCCCGCGCTGGAACTCCGTCTCGCCCTGCCGCCCGCCGAGGCCGGCCGCGATCCGCCCGAACGCGGTGTGCCCGGCCGTGGCAACCACCACGCCCAGGCCCGAGCCGGCCCGGACCACCGTGCCCATCAGCGCGCAGGAGGCCAGGTCGTCCAGGGCGGCCCCGGTGGGCACCGGGGCCGGGTCCTTGGCCACCGCCACCGACTCGCCGGTGAGCACCGACTCGTCGCACTCCAGCCGGTGCGTCTCGGTGAGCCGCAGGTCCGCCGGGACCACCGCGCCGAGGTCGATCCGCACCACGTCGCCGGGGACCAGGTCGACCACGTCGACCACCTCGGTCCGGCCGGCCCGGACCACCGGCACGGTGTGGCGGATCCGGTCGTGCAGCGCCGCCCCGGCCCGCTCCGCCCGGTACTCGTTGACGAAGCCGAACCCCACGCTGACGGCCAGGATCACGCCGATGACCAGCGCGTCCGTGCGTTCCCCGACGAAGTAGGAGACGGTGGCGGCGACCAGCAGCAGGCCCAGCAGGGCCGAGCGGAACTGCCGGACCAGCACCGCCGCGGCGGAGACCCGGTGGGTGCGGACCGCGTTCGGGCCCAGCCGGGACCGGCGCCGGAGCACCTCCTCCGGGGCGAGCCCGGCCGGGCCGGTCCCGAGCGCGGCGTGCACCCGGTCGACCGGGAGGGGCGCCGCCTCGGTCACCGGCAGCCAGCCCTCGTCCCGCCGCGCCTCGGCCTGCCGCACCGCCACCGTTCCCGTCGTCCGACCCATCGAGCGGGCCCCCTCACCCATTGCACACCCGGGCTCGACCGCCCGGGCCAGCATCCGCCGCACCGGCGGGCCCGGGTCAGGGCCGTCCGGCCCGTCGTTCGGGGGCGGGTGGGCCGCGTCCCGGGCACGGTCGGGCCGGCGCGGCGGGTGTCGGCGGGTCCGCGTGGGTTCAGCGCGGCGCGCGGGCGGCGACCGCGTCGATCAGCCAGCGCGAGATGGAGTACGCCGGAGGCAGCTCCGTGGGCAGCGCGTCCACCGGGAACCAGCGCGCCTCGGTCAGCTCCTTCGAGTCGACCACCGGCTCGGCGTCCGGCTCGGTGACGGTGGCGGTGAAGCCGGCCAGCAGGGTCCCCGGACCGGACATCGCCCAGGGCTGGCTGTCCACGTACCGGGGCCGCCCGATGGTGAGCCCGACCTCCTCGCCCACCTCCCGGTGGGCGGCCGCCTCCAGTGACTCGCCGGCCTCGACGAACCCGGCCACCAGCGCCCACAGCTCGGTCGGCCCGTACGCGTGCCGGACCAGCAGCAGCTCGTCGGGGCCGCCGGTCCGGCCGGGGCGGGTGATCGCCACCAGCACCGCGACGGAGAGCGGCACGAACCCGGTCAGTCCGCAGCCGGGGCAGCGCCGGGCGGTCTCGCCCGGTACGTCGGCCAGTTCCTCCCGGCAGGCCCCGCACCACCGGTGCGTACGCCGCCAGGTGACCACGGCGAGCGCCCGCCCGGCCAGGTCGGCCAGCGGCGCCGGCAGCTCGGTGGCGAGGCTCCGCCAGCCGCGCCAGCGGCCGGCCAGCGTCTCCGGGTCGGCCACCTCGACGGCCCAGGCGGGAGTCCCGTCCAGCGTGCCGACCGGCACCCAGTCGAGGTCGGCCGGCAGGTCCCCGATTCGGGGCAGGCCGCCGTCCGGGCCGGTCAGCAGCTTGCGGCCGGCCACCGGCAGCGCCAGGTCGCCGGGGGCGGCCGGCCGGCTCCGGTCGGCGCCCGGCACGAAGCCGCTTCGGCCGTCGGCGGCGCCCCGGCCGTCCGAGGCGGCCCGGCCCGGCCCGGTGGCGTCCGGCGGCCCGGCGGGGCCGGTGGTCACGAGGTGGCCGTGCGGCGGTCGACCACGCCGGCCCCGGGCGGCACGTCGAACGCGGTCGCCTGGACCGTGTCGGTGTACCCGGTCAGCGTGAGCTCGGCCGGCCTGCCGTCCAGGGTGCCGGTGAAGCTGCCCAGCACGCCCTCGGTGGTGACGCAGGCGGTGAAGCGGTCCCCGGAGTGGGTGACGTCGACGCAGGTGGCGTGGTGCCCGGCCAGGGTCGTGTCGCTCTGCTCGATGTCCGCCTCGGGGTCGAGGGCGGCGGCGGTGAGCAGCCGGATCACCGCCGGCGGGGTGACCAGCCCGTGCTTGCGGGCCTCGGCGTAGACGATCACGGACGGCTTGCCGGCGGTCAGCACCGGCGGCGACACCGTGCAGGAGGTGCGCCCGCCGGTGGTCGCGCACCGGGTCACCGCCTGCTGGGTCACCGTGATCTTGCCGTCCGGCCAGGTGTATGACGACTGCAGCGGCTCGGTGGTCTGCGCGATCGAGGCGCTCCGCCCGCCGGCGAGCTGGTAGTCGGCGGCCCAGGTCTGCTCCAGCGACCGGTCCATCCGGGAGGCCAGGTCGTTGACCAGATCGGCCCGCCCCAGCGCGGCTCCGGCGTCGTCGACGGCCTGACAGCCGGTGACCGAGAGCGACGTGATGACCGAGGCGGCGAGCACGCGGAGAGTCGTCGAGGCGGCGGGCATGGTGCCCAGCCTTGTCGATTCACGCAACCTCTTGCAAACCCGTTGCCGGTTGAGGCCCGAGAATCCGGGAATGTCCGTGTCTCCGGGTGGGCCCGGTGCGCCCCGAGCGAGGTGCGCCCGAGCGCCGACCGATACGCTGCGTTCAACACCTGCCTCAGCCGCACCGTCGCGGCCCATACCGGACCGGAACACACAAACGAGGAGCGACTCAGTGGCAACCATCGAGGGAATCGTCGCCCGGGAGATCCTGGACTCGCGGGGCAACCCGACGGTCGAGGTCGAGGTCGGGCTCGACGACGGCACGATCGCCCGCGCCGCGGTGCCGTCCGGCGCCTCCACCGGCGCCTTCGAGGCGATCGAGCTGCGCGACGGTGACAAGGACCGCTACCAGGGCAAGGGTGTCGAGAAGGCGGTCGCCAACATCGAGGACAAGATCGTCGACCAGCTCATCGGGTACGAGGCCAGCGAGCAGCGGCTGATCGACCAGAAGATGATCGACATCGACGGCACGGACAACAAGGCCGAGCTGGGCGCCAACGCCATCCTCGGGGTCTCGCTGGCCGTGGCGAAGGCCGCCGCCGGCAGCGCCGAGCTGAGCCTGTTCCGTTACCTCGGCGGCCCGAACGCGCACCTGCTGCCGGTCCCGATGATGAACATCCTCAACGGTGGCGCGCACGCCGACTCGAACGTCGACATCCAGGAGTTCATGATCGCGCCGATCGGCGCGCCCACCTTCCGGGACGCGCTCCGCTCCGGCGCCGAGGTCTACCACGCGCTGAAGTCGGTGCTGAAGAAGAAGGACCTGTCGACCGGTCTCGGTGACGAGGGTGGCTTCGCGCCGAACCTGCCCACCAACGCCGCCGCGTTGGACCTGATCGCCGAGGCCGTGGAGAAGGCCGGCTACCGGCTGGGCACCGACATCGTCTTCGCCCTCGACGTCGCCGCCACCGAGTTCTTCGACAACGGCACCTACACCTTCGAGGGCAGCGCGAAGACCGCCGAGGAGATGAGCAACTACTACACCAAGCTCGTCGGCGACTACCCGATCGTCTCCATCGAGGACCCGCTGTCCGAGGACGACTGGAGCGGCTGGGCCACCCTCACCGCCGCGCTCGGCGACCGGATCCAGATCGTCGGCGACGACCTCTTCGTCACCAACCCGCAGCGCATCGCCCGGGGCATCACCGAGAAGGCCGCCAACGCGGTGCTGGTGAAGGTCAACCAGATCGGCTCGCTCACCGAGACCCTGGACGCGGTGGACCTGGCCCACCGCGCCGGCTTCATGTGCATGATGAGCCACCGCTCCGGCGAGACCGAGGACACCACCATCGCCGACCTGGCGGTGGCCACCGGCTGCGGCCAGATCAAGACCGGCGCCCCGGCCCGCTCCGACCGGGTCGCCAAATACAACCAGCTCCTGCGGATCGAGGAGGAGCTGGCCGACGCGGCGCGGTACGCCGGCGCCGGCGCGTTCCCGCGCTACCGTTCGGCCTGAGCCATGAGCTCCGGGGGAGGGGTGTGACGATGCAGCAGCGCCGCACACCGGGCGGTCAGCGTCCCGCCCGTCGGCCGGGTCAGGCTGGTCGGCCGGCCGCGGCCCGGGCCCGGTCGTCGGCCCGTGACGGCGGCGTCCGCGCCGAGCCGCGGGCCGCCGGCCGGGCACCGGGCACCGCCCGGACCACCGACGGCGTACGCTCCGCGAGCCGTCCCGCCGCGGCCCGGCGTACCGCGGCCGGCGGCATGGTCAAGCGGCTCACCGCACCCCAACCCCGGCGCTTCACCGGGCGCGCCACCGTGCTCTTCGCGGTGCTGATCGCGCTCGCCCTGGCGTACACCTATCCGGTCCGGGTCTACCTCGACCAGCAGGCGGACATCGAGCGGATGGAGGCCTCCCAGGCCGACCAGCGCCACCGGATCGAGGACCTCTCGGCCGAGGCGGCCAAGTGGAAGGACCGGGCGTACATCGAGACGCAGGCCCGGGAGCGCTTCTTCATGGTCAAGCCGGGCGAGACCCCGCTGGTGGTGCTCTCCGACCCGGAGGGGGCCGCGAAGGACGCCGGCAAGGGCGCGAAGGCGGGGCCGCCGAAGCCGCCCGACCCCTGGTACGACACCCTCTGGTCGAGCGTGCAGGCGGCCAACGCCGAGCGCCCCGACAAGTGAGCACGAACGAGAGACAGGTACCAGTGAGCGTCGTACCACCGCAGGACCCGGCGGCGGGTTCCGTACCCTCGCCGGAACGGCAACCGGCCACCGAGGCCGACCTGGCCGCGGTGGCCGCACAGCTCGGACGCCCGCCGCGCGGCACCCGGGCGGTGGCCCACCGCTGCCCGTGCGGCCTGCCCGACGTGGTGGAGACGACGCCCCGGCTGGCCGACGGGACGCCCTTCCCGACGCTGTTCTACCTGACCTGCCCCCGGGCCACGGCGGCGTGCAGCCGGCTGGAGTCGGCCGGGCTGATGAAGGAGATGGCCGAGCGGCTCGCCGAGAACCCGGAACTGGCCGCCCGCTACCGGGCCGCGCACGAGGACTACCTGGCCCGCCGGGAGGCGATCGGGCAGGTGCCGGAGATCGCCGGCATCTCGGCCGGGGGCATGCCCGGGCGGGTCAAGTGCCTGCACGTCCACCTCGGTCACGCGCTCGCCGCTGGCCCGGGGGTCAACCCGTTCGGCGACGAGACCCTCGCGCTGGTGGAGAAGTGGTGGGCCGCCGGCCCGTGCGTGGACGTGCCGGCGGCGGAGTGAGATGACCGCCGCTGACGAGATCAGCGTCCGCCGGGCCCGGACCGGGGACGTCCGCGGCATCCGGCGGCTGGTCGACACCTACACCGACGACCGGCGGCTGCTCAGCAAGGCCACCGTCACCCTCTACGAGGACGTGCAGGAGTTCCGGGTGGCGGTCATCCCGGACGGCACGGTGGTCGGCTGCGGCGCGCTGCACGTGATGTGGGAGGACCTGGCCGAGATCCGCACGGTCGCGGTGGATCCGGCCTGCCGGGGCCGCAAGATCGGGCACCGGATCGTCGGTGAGCTGATCGACGCGGCGCGCGAGCTGGGCGTGGCCCGGATCTTCGTGCTGACCTTCGAGACCCACTTCTTCGGCTCGTTCGGCTTCCGGGAGATCGACGGCGCGCCGGTGCCGCAGCCGGTCTACGAGCAGCTGCTGCGCTCGTACGACGAGGGTGTGGCCGAGTTCCTCGACCTGGAACGGGTCAAGCCGAACACCCTCGGCAACACCCGGATGCTGCTGCGGCTCTGACCACCCCTTGACCGGTCGGGGCATCCTGGCCGGATGCGGATCGTGGGTTGGGCCGGCCGGGGCGTCGCGGTGCTGGTCGCTCTCGCCGCCCTGCTCGGCGTGGTACGCCTCGTCGCGCCGGCCGTCGCGACCGGCCCGACCGGTCGGCCGCCCGGGGTGGATCGGCAGCTCGGTTACCTCCGCGCCGCGCTGGACGGCGGCGCGGGGGAGGACGCCCAGGCCCTGTTCCCGGAGGGGTGGTTCTTCGCCCACGCGCTCTACGGGCTGGCCAGGGTGGAGAGCGGCATGCGGCTGCCGGTGGCCGAGCGGGGCCCGGCGCTGCGGGAGGCCCGGTGGGCGCTGGAGCGGCTGGAGTCCCCGGCCGGCCGGGCGCCGTTCAGCCCCGACCTCACCCCCGCGTACGGGGTCTTCTACCAGGGCTGGACGAACTGGCTGCGCGGCGGCGTGCTCGCCCTGCAGGCACCGGAGCGGCGCGACCCGGCCGAGGTGCGGCGCTTCGCCGAGGCCTCGGCCGCCCTCGCCGCCGCCTTCGACGCCTCGGCGTCGCCGTACCTGGCGGCGTATCCGGGCCAGGCGTGGCCGGTGGACTCGACGGTGGCGGTGGCCTCGCTGCGGCTGCACGACGCGCTGCTGCCGCCCCGCTTCGCGCCCACGGTCCAGCGCTGGCTGGCGGGCGTACGCCAGCGGCTGGACCCCCGGACCGGTCTGCTGCCGCACCGCGTGGACCTGGCCACCGGGGCACCGGCGGAGGTGGCCCGGGCGACCTCACAGAGCGTCATCCACCGCTTCCTCGGCGAGATCGACCCGGCCTTCGCGCGGGCCCAGTACCTGCGCTTCCGGTCGCTTTACGTGGTGACGCCGCTGGGCCTCGGCCCGGCCGTCCGGGAGTATCCGCGCGGTCTCGACGGTCCGCCCGACGTGGACTCCGGGCCGCTGCCGCTCGGGGTGAGCTTCTCCGCCACCGCGGTCACCCTCGGTGCGGCCCAGGTGCAGGGGGACATGGCGCTGGCCGGGGCGCTGGCGAACTACGGCGAACTGGTCGGCCTGCCGCTGGACACCCCGCACACCAAGCGGTACGCCCTCGGCCTGCTCCCGGTCGGCGACGCCTTCCTGGCCTGGTCGAAGACCGCCCGGCCATGGGTGTCGCCGACGCCCGACCCGCCCCCGCGGACCGTCTCGTGGTGGTGGCGGGTCCCGCTGCTGTCCCTGTTGGCGCTGGTCGGCGCGCTGCCCTGGCTGCCATGGGTCGTGTCTGGGATCCGTCGCCGTCGGCCCGCCGCTGCCCCGGGCGAGGCCGCGTCGGTGGCTCGCGGCGTGCCGTGAGGGCTGTCGCCACCACTGCGACCCGGGTCACCGGTCCGGCCGCCGGCGACCGCGGCGTCTGGTCCAACCGGCTGCCGTAGGGTGGCAGCCGTGACGACGCGCGTGGCCGCCATCGACTGCGGGACCAACTCGATCCGACTGCTGGTCGCCGACCTGCCCGACCCGTCCGCCGGGCCGCGGACGCCGCTGGTCGATTTGCGCCGCCGGATGGAGATCGTTCGGCTCGGCCAGGGCGTCGACCGGACGGGCCGGCTCGCGCCCGAGGCGATCGAGCGCACCCGGGTCGCGCTCGCCGACTATTCGGCGGAGATCGAGAAGCTGGGCGCCGAGCGCGTTCGGATGTGCGCCACCTCGGCGACCCGGGACGCCGCGAACGCCGCCGACTTCCGGGCCATGGTCGAGCAGACCCTCGGCGTGGCCCCCGAGGTGGTCACCGGCGACGAGGAGGCCCGGCTCTCGTTCACCGGTGCGGTCCGTGGCCTGCCCGCCGACGCCGAGCCGCCGTACCTGGTGGTCGACATCGGGGGTGGCTCGACCGAGTTCGTGGTGGGCACCCGCGAGGGTGGGGTGCGGGCGGCCGTGTCGATGGACATCGGCTGCGTCCGAATGACCGAGCGCCACCTGCACGACGACCCGCCGAGCCTCGACGAGATCGCCGCCGCGCAGGCCGACATCGCCGTCGCGGTGGACCGCGCGCTGGAGGTGGTGCCGGGACGCGAGGCCGCCACCCTGGTCGGGCTGGCCGGGTCGGTCACCACCGTGGTCGCCATCGCTCAGGGCCTGCGGGAGTACGACCCGGCCCGCATCCACCACGCCCGGGTGTCGTACGAGCAGGTCGCCGAGGTGACCGCCGACCTGCTGGCGAAGACCCGCGAGCAGCGGCTGGCCATCCCGGTGATGCATCCCGGCCGGGCCGACGTGATCGGCGCGGGCGCCCTGGTGCTCCGAGTGATCATGGAGCGTGCCGGGATGTCCTCGGTGGTCGCCTCCGAGCACGACATCCTCGACGGCATCGCCTGGTCCCTGACCTGAGACCCGCCGCATCAGCCGGCCTCGTCCTCGCGGGCGGAGCCGCCTAGGGTCAGCGGATGGCGGTCCGGCGGATAAAGCCCAACATCCTCTCCGACGACTTCGCGGCGAGTCGCCGTTTCTACCGGGATCTGATCGGGCTCGGCGGCGGTGACGGACTGGACTGGATCCTCTTCTTCGGCGGCGACACCCGGGAGGTCCAGCTCTCGGTGATGAAGCTGGACGTCAAGGCGGGTCTGCACGCCGACGTGTCGATCGAGGTCGACGACGTCGACGACGTGCACGACCGCTGTGTCGCCGCCGGGGCGGAGATCGTCTATCCGCTGACCGACGAGCCGTGGGGGCTGCGCCGGTTCTTCGTCCGCGACCCGAACGGGGCGGTCATCGACGTGACCCAGCACCACCACGACTGACGGCGTGCCGCCGGCGGCTCACCTCGGTGACCGGCGCGGCCAGTCCGACAACCGCCCGAACCGGTCCCCGGTGCCGTCCGGCGACGTGCCGTTCGACAGCGTGCCGGCCCAGTCCGAGCCGCCGGTCCGCACCAGGTCCGGCTCGGGCGGCGAGCCGAGGCCGAGGCCGTCCACGCCCAGCGGCCGGTCCTGTCGCGGCGCGGACGGGATGATCTCGTTCGGTGACAGCGGCGCGGGTGTGTCGGCCAGCGGCTGCGGCCACCGCTGCCACCGGCGGATGCTCACGACCCCGACCAGCAGCAGCGAGCCGACCAGCAGCGCCGTTCCGGTCCGCAGCGGGGTCGCCAGGTCGACCTGGTGGCCGTCCAGGGTCAGTTTGCGGTCGAGCAGCCGCATCATCGAGCTCGGGCTGACCAGCAGACCCAGGTAGGTGGCCGAGTAGGCCAGGCCGGTCAGCGCCGCGCCCAGCGGAGAGAACCGCAGCGTGGCGATGAGCCCGAGCAGGAGCCCGGCGGCCGCCAGCACCAGCGCCGGCCGGACGAAGTCACCGCTGCCCCCGGTGCCCTTTTGAGCCTCTGCGAACGCCTGCGCCGACCGGTCCTGGCCAAGGGCGAAGAGGATCCAGGCCAGCGGACCCACGACGGCTGCGGCGATGACCGTTCCGATGTGTCGCATCCGGGCAAGGTACCGATCTTCCGCCCCGACCAGCAGGGGTCATAAGCGAAACTTAAGTAGCGGACCGGGCGGTGGACTCAGGCGCGTTCGGCGGCGAGCCGGGCGCCGAAGCCGAGCAGGGCCATCCCGGTCAGCCCGTCCAGCCAGCGCCGTACCCGCCGTCGGGAGAGCAGTTCGCGGGCCCGGTTCAGCGCCCCGACCAGCACCAGCAGGTACGCCAGGCTGAGCACCGCGTGGCTGAGCGCGTACGTCAGCAGCACCCCGAGCGGCGCCGGGCCGCCGACGAACTGCGGCAGGACGGCCAGGTAGAACGCCAGCACCTTGGGGTTGGTGATGTTGGACAGGAAGCCCTGCCGGAACCCGGTCAGGGCCTGGTCCGGCGCGGCCGTGGCGTCGCCGGCCAGGGGTGGGTACTCCCCGCGCCAGGCGGACCGCCAGGCCTGCACGCCCAGGTAGACCAGGTACGCGACGCCGGCCCAGCGGATCGTCTCGAACAGCGGTTGGGAGCGGACGATGAGCGCGCCGAGGCCGGCCGCGGCGGCGACGCCCTGCACGGCGTTGGACGTGGTCACGCCGATCGCGCTCCACCGGCCGCGCCGTCGGCCGGCGGCCAGGGTGTTGCGGGTGACCACGGCGAAGTCCGGCCCCGGGATCAGGATCAGCACCGTGGCGAAGACCAGGAACGATGCGTAGCTGCTCCACGACATGCCTCCGACCCTACGACCCGCCGGCGGGGGAAGAGCTACTGTTTTCTTGACGGTACTGTGCAATCCGCACTACCGTGCGAAGCGTGGATACGACACAGCTCCTCAAGGGCGTGCTCGATCTGGCCGTGCTGGCCGTGCTCCGGGACGAGGACGGCTACGGCTACGACATCCTCCGCCGGCTGCGCGAGGCCGGCCTGGAGGAGGTCGGCGACGCCTCGGTCTACGGCACCCTGCGCCGGCTCTTCGCCGCCGGCCTGCTGACCACGTACGTGGTGCCGAGCGAGTCCGGCCCGCACCGCAAGTACTACGCGCTCAACGCCGCCGGCCGGGACCAGCTCGCCCGCTCCGGCAAGACCTGGCGCTCCTTCGCCACCACCATGGACGCACTGCTCGACGATCGGGGGATGGCGGCATGACCGTCACGGGGCAGGAGATCGCGGACTACGTCGACCGGGTGCGGGCCGCCCTGGCCGACCTGCCACCCGACGTCCGCGACGAGTTGACCGAGGACCTGCCGGAGCACCTCGCCGAGGTGGCCGCCGAGACCGACGGCACGCTCGTCGACCGGCTCGGCGAGCCCGAGGCGTACGCGATCGAGTTGCGGGCCGCCGCCGGCGCGGATGTCGCCGCCGGCCGGACGTCGGTGGACCGGCGGCTGGCCGCCGCCGGGCACCGGCTCCGGGTCCGACTCGCCAGGTTCGACGGCCACCTCGGCCCGATCCTCGGGTACGCCTCGGCGAGCGAGTTCCTCCGGTTGCTGCGGCCGGCCTGGTGGGTGCTGCGCGGCTACCTGGCGGCGGCGCTGCTCGCCACGATGGCCGGCGGTGACATGTCCCTGCTGCCCCGGCCGTTCCTCAGCGTGGTCGGTGGGATCATCCTGCTCGCGGCCGCGGTGCTGGTCTCGATCGCGCTCGGCCGCAACGCGGACCGGCTGCGGCGCTGGCCGCGCCGGCTGACCGGGTTCGCCAGCGCGGTGCTGGTGGTGTTCGGGCTGGTCCTGGTGGTCAACCTGGACGACCGTTCGCAGCAGGGCGACTTCCGGTTCGAGGGGATCCAGGTCGACAAGCGGTACGACTCAATCCAGGACGTCTTCGTCTACGACGAGCAGGGCCGGCTGGTCCGCAACGCCCGGCTCTTCGACCAGAACGGCGTGCCGATCCGGCTCGGCTGGCCCACCTGCGTCGACGGGAGCGGGATCGTGCCGCCGCCCCGCAACGTCTACCCGTACTGCCCCGAGCAGGCGCCCTTCGCCCCGCCGTCGCCGTCCACCGCGCCGCCCGTGCCGGCCCCGAGCGCGTCACCCACGACGACGCCGACCGCCGGCGCGACTCCCGGCGCCTCGCCGGCCGGCACCCCCGAACCGGCGGCGCCGACTCCGGTGCCGACCCGCTGAGCCCGTCCCGGCAACCCCGGGAAACCGCTGCCTCCACCGAGGCGGCGTACACCGTGGTCGGTCGGGTCGACCACCAGACCGAGGCGCAGAAGGCCTGACCTTCCCGACCGACCACGACGGCGCGGGCCCCGGCCCGCGCCGTCGCCGTGTCCGGGCCGGCGAACGGGAGGTGAACGCCACTCGTCGCGCGTCTTCCCCGGGCCGTGACCGGCGTGGCAGGCTACCCGCACGTAGCACCCACTGTGCGACCAGCCAACGATGACTGACCGCTAGGAGGACGGGGCAATGGGCGAGATGGTGAGCTTCACCGGCAACGGAGGGACGAGCGAGGGGTATCTCGCGATACCCTCCGGCGGTGCGGCCAGCCCGGCGGTCATCGTCATCCAGGACTGGTGGGGTCTGGTGCCCCACGTACGGGCGGTCGTGGACCGGTTCGCCGAGGCCGGCTTCGTCGCCCTCGCGCCGGACTTCCGGCACGGCGGCCCGGCGAGCAAGCCGAGTGAGCCCCGGCAGATGCTGAACAGCACGCAGATGGACGAGGCCGCGACGGACATCGCCGCGGCCGCCGAGTTCCTCGCCGGCCGCCCCGAGGTCGCCGGCAAGGTCGGCTGCGCCGGGTTCTGCGCCGGGGCCAGCCTGGCCCTGTGGTCCGGCACGTTCTCCGAGCGGATCGTCGCCACCGCCGGGTTCTACCCGCGGCTGCCCTGGGAGGGCATGGGCGCAGACTGGGCCGACTACGCGGGCAAGGCCGCCCTCATCCACTGCTCCGAAGCGGACGGCACCTCCGCCGCCGACGGGGTGCAGAGCGTACGCCGGGCCATCGAGGCCGCCAGCGGCAGTTGCCAGACCTACGACTACCCGGGCACCGCGCACGCGTTCTTCAACGAGGACCGGCCGGAGCACTTCGACCAGCGGGCCGCCGCCACCGCCTGGGCCCGCACGCTGGAACTCTTCCGGGCCAGGCTTGGCTGAGCCGCGTACCCCCGCCGAGGTGGTCGCCCGCGCCGCGCGGGCGACCGACCTGGCCGACCTCGACGGCGCGGTGAGCAACTGCTTCGCCTGCCCGCGCCTGGTCGCCTGGCGGGAGGAGGTGGCCCGGACCAGGCGGGCCGCCTTCCGCGACCAGGAGTACTGGGGCCGGCCGGTGCCCGGCTTCGGCCCGCCCGACGCCCGGATCGGCATCCTCGGCCTGGCGCCGGCCGCGCACGGCGGCAACCGCACCGGCCGGATCTTCACCGGCGACCGCTCCGGCGACGTGCTCTTCGCCGCGCTGCACCGCGCGGGCCTGGCCAACCAGCCGACCAGCGTCGCCGCCGACGACGGCCTCGCCCTGCGCCAGACCCGGATCTTCGCCGCCGTGCGCTGCGCGCCGCCGGACAACAAGCCCACCCCGGTCGAGCGGGACACCTGCGCGCCGTGGCTGCACCGCGAGGTCGCGCTGATCCGGCCCACCCTGCGCGTCGTGGTCGCGCTGGGCGCGTTCGCCTGGGCGGCGTGGTGGCCAGTCCTGCGCGACGTGTACGGGCAGCGGCCGCCCACGCCGCGCCCGGCGTTCGGCCATGGGGCACACTGGTCCGGCGGGTCCGCACCGGAGGTGTTCGGCTGTTACCACGTCAGCCAGCAGAACACCTTCACCGGGCGGTTGACACCGGCGATGTTGGACGAGGTTTTCGCCCGGGCGAAGCGGTTGGCCGGGGTGGACTGAGGAGTGCGTGGGGCGGTGGGATGGACCTCGGCGTGCTGCGCAGGTGGTGGCCGATCGCGGCGGTGACCCTGCTGCTCGCCGTCGCGGCGCTCGCCGCCGGTCACTCGTCGATCGGCGCCAGCCGTATCCCGCCCGCCGCGGACACCATCCCGTACGTGCCGGACTATCCCACCGCCGAACCGGCGCCCTCGATCCCGGTCGAACCGCGGGACGCCGGCCCGGCCACCTCGGCCGAGATTCCCCGGTGGATCCTCTGGGCCGCCCTGGCCGTGCTCACCCTGGCCGTGCTGGCCGCCGTCGGGTACGTGTTGTGGACGGTGCTCGGCGGGGCCCTGCGGCGGACCACCCGGGCGGTGCCGGTGCAGCGGACCCGACGTACCGCCGAGGGCACCGCTCGCGAGGTGGTGGCGGCCCTGGACGCCGGCCTGGTGGAGCTGGACGACCGGGACACCGACCCGCGGACCGCGGTGATCGCCTGCTGGGTCCGGCTGGAGGAGGCCGCGGAGGAGGCCGGGGTGCCCCGGCGCGCCGGGGACACCCCCACCGACCTGGTCAGCCGGCTGCTGCGTGGTGATCCGGCGGCCGGCGTCGCGGCGATCGCGAGCGCCGACGTGCTGGACGGCTTCGCGCACGTCTACCGCGAGGCCCGGTACGCCACCCACACGGTCGACGAGCGGATGCGCGACCAGGCCCGGGCCGCGCTGCGCCGGCTGCGCGGCGAGCTGACCAGCCTGGCCGCCGGCACCGCGGAGGCGACGGCATGAGCGCGCGGATCGGCGTGGTGGTGCCGGCGTGAGCACCAGCATCGACGACCTGCTGTCGTTCGCCGAGGAACCGGCCGAGGAGCCGGGCGGGACCCGGCCGGCGCGCCTGCGTCCGGTGCTGCGGACGCTCGCCGTCACCGCGGCGATCGTGGTGGTCGTGGTCGTGGTGCTCCGCGCGGTCGGGCTGCAGGTCTCACTCTGGATCATCGTGGCGGCCGTGCTCGCCGTGCTCGCCGTCCGCCGGGTCACCGGCGCCCTGTCGCCCCCGCCGCCGCCCCGGGCCGGCGCCCGGGCCCCGGCCGGGGAGGAACCGGGCACTTGGAACTGGGCCGCCCGGGACGCGCTGCGCGCCGCGATCAACGGCTGGGAACGCCCGCTGGACTGGTGCGCCGGCAACCGGGAGCGGTTCACCGAGCGGGTCCTGCCGCGCCTCGGTGAGCTGGCCGACGAGCGGCTGCGCCAGAAGCACGGGATCACCCGCGAGTCCGATCCGGACCGGGCCCGCACCCTGCTGGGTGAGCCGCTGTGGACGTTCCTCGGCACCCCCTCCCGCCGCCCCCTGTCGCCGCGCGACCTCGCGGCGATCGTCGCCGAACTGGAGAAGCTGTGAAGAAAGACGTGGACCGGAGCATGCCCCCCGCCGAGGTCGGCCGGCTGGCCCGGAACGTGCTGGACGCGGTCGGCACGGTCGTGGTCGGCAAGCGGGAGGCCCTGGAGCTGGTGCTCGCCGGCATCCTGGCCGGCGGCCACGTGCTGCTGGAGGACCTGCCCGGCCTGGGCAAGACGCTGACCGCCCGGTCGTTCGCGCAGGCCCTCGGGCTGGACTTCCGCCGCCTCCAGTTCACCCCGGACCTGCTTCCCGCCGACGTCACCGGCTCCTTCCTCTACGACCAGCGCAGCGGCGACTTCTCGTTCCGCGCCGGCCCGGTCTTCACCAACCTTCTCCTCGCCGACGAGATCAACCGCACCCCGCCGAAGACCCAGTCGGCGCTGCTGGAGGCGATGCAGGAGAAGCAGGTCTCGGTCGAGGGCGTCACCTACCGGCTGGACGAGCCGTTCCACGTGCTCGCCACCGCCAACCCGATCGAGTACGAGGGGACGTACCCGCTGCCGGAGGCCCAGCTCGACCGGTTCCTGCTCCGGGTGTCGTTCGGCTACCCGGAGCACGAGGAGGAGTGGGAGGTGCTGCGCCGGCGGATCGCCCGCCGCCGCGAGGAGGCCGAGATCAAGCCGGTGGTGGACGCCGGCACGCTGCGCGGCATGCAGGCCGCGCTGGAGGACGTCGTCGTCGAGGACTCCATCGGCCGGTACATCGTGGCGCTGACCGCGGCCACCCGGGAGCACCCGTCCGCGCTGGTCGGCGCCTCGCCGCGCGGGTCGCTGGCGCTGCTGCTGCTCTCCCGGGTACGCGCGGTGCTCGCCAACCGGGACTACGTGGTGCCCGAGGACGTCAAGGCGGTGGCGGTGCCGGCGCTGGCGCACCGGATCACGTTGCGCCCGGAGATGTGGCTGCGTCGGGTCGACCCGTCCTTCGTGGTCGGCGAGGTGCTGGAGTCCACGCCCGCCCCGGCCAGCGGCGCCCTGCCGAGCTACGCGGCCGGACCCGTCGGGCGCTGATGGCCGACCGTCACGAGCCGGCCGGCGGCTGGGCGCCCACCTGGGCGCTCGGCCGGGCCGTGCTGCTCACCGGGCTGCTGCTCGTCGCGGCCGTGCTGCTCGGCCGGATCGACCTGGTGGTGCTGGCCACGCCGTTCGCGCTGGGCACCGCGTACGGGCTGCGCCGACGGCCCGCCGCGCTGCCCGGGCTGGAGCTCGGCGCGGGCGACGCGCACCTGGTCGAGGGCGCGCCGATGGCCGCCACGGTCACCGTCGCCAACCCGGACACCGTCTCCTACGACGTGGCGGTGGTGCGGACCCGGATGTCCCGCTGGCTGCGGGTGGAGGAGGTCGGCTTCGGTGGGACCGGGGTGGACGTGAGCCACTCCGGCGGCGCGGACCGTCCCTTCGTCACCACGGTGCCCCGGGGCACCGCCGTGGACCTGTCGCTGACCGGGACGGCCCTGCGCTGGGGCCGGCATCCGATCGGCCCGGCCGGCACCCGGGTGGCCGCCGCCGACGGGCTGCTGGTCTCGCGCTCGGTGATCACCGAGCCGGTCCGGATGCGGGTCTACCCGATGACCGAGCCGTTCGAGGCGGTCGAGGTGATGCCGCGGGCGGCCGGCCTGGTCGGGGCGCACCACTCCCGGCGGCCGGGGGAGGGCGGCGAGCTGGCCGGGGTGCGCGTCTTCGCGCCCGGGGACCGGCTCCGTCGGATCGACTGGCGGGTCTCGCTGCGGGCCCGGCAGTTGCACGTGGCGGCCACCCTCTCCGACCGGGACGCCGAGGTGGTGGTCCTGCTCGACGTGCTGGCCGAGGCGGGCCGCTCCGGCGGCGTACGCGGCCCGGCGTCGGTGCTGGACACCACGGTCCGGGCGGCCGCCGCCATCGCCGAGCACTACCTGCACCGGGGCGACCGGGTGGCGCTGCTGGAGTACGGCCCGGCCGCCCGTCGGCTCCGCCCCGCCACCGGCCGCCGGCAGTACCTGACCGTGCTGGAGTGGCTCCTCGACGTCAAGGCCGAGTCCTCCCCGCACGAGCCGTACGACCAGGTCTTCGGTCCACAGCTGCTCTCCTCGGACGCGCTGGTGGTGGTGCTCACCCCGCTGCTCGACGAGCGCTCGGCCCAGATGCTCGCCCGGATGGCCCGGGGCGGGCGGTTCGTGGTCGCGGTGGACACCCTGCCGGCCGACCTGCCCCCGCCCCGGGACCGGGGCTGGGCCGAGGCGGCGTACCGGCTGTGGCGGCTGGACCGGGACACGATGATCGGCCAGCTCCGGGAGCACGGGGTGCCGGTGGTGCGCTGGGCCGGCGCCGGCAGCCTCGACCAGGTGCTGCGCGACGTGGCCCGGCTGGCCACCGCCCCACGGGTGGGTGGCCGATGAAGGCGGTGGGTGGCCGATGAACGAGCTGATGGAGGGGCTGAACGAGCGGCTGCGGGCGGCGCGGTTCCTGGTCAACCGGATCAGCCCGGTGCCGCTGCTGGTCCGCGTCGGCATCTTCCTCACGGTGCTGGTCGGCTTCCTGGTCGCGTACCCGGTGGAGGCGCTCGCGCCGCGCTCGCTGCTCGCCCTGGCGGTGGTGGCGGTGCTGCCGGCGGTCGGGCCGCGCCGGGTCTGGCCGACCTTCGCGGCGCTGGTCACGGTCGGTGGCTGGCTGCTCGCCACGGTGGGTTTCGACCGGCCGCCCGCGCTGTGGCGGCTGGTCGCGGTGGCCTCGCTGCTCTACCTGGCGCACACCCTCTGCGCGCTCGCCGCGCTGCTGCCGTACGACGCGGTGGTCGACCCGGACCTGGCGGTCCGGTGGCTGAGCCGGGCCGGCGGAGTGGTGCTGGCGAGCGCCGTGCTGGGCATCGTGCTGGGCTGGCTCGGCGGGGTCGGCGGGGACCGCGGTTCCCAGGCGGCGACCGTCGCGGGGCTGCTGGTCGCGGTGGCGCTGAGCGCCCTTCTCGGCTGGCTGCTGCGTCGCAGATAGCGGGACGTCGCGGGGACGTTGCGCAGGTCACAGGGGTTGTGCTCCGTCACAGAAGTGGGTCTCGAACGGGATTAGCCGAGCCGCCCGGGGAAAGATAGATGACGTGAACCCGAAGCGGATCCTTGTCGTGGGTGCCGGGCACGTGGGCCTGTACGCCGCTCTGCGCCTGTCCAAGAAGCTGAGCTCCCGTGAGGCCGAGGTCATCGTCGTCGACCCGCAGCCGCACATGACCTACCAGCCGTTCCTCCCCGAGGCCTCGGCGGGCAACATCTCGCCCCGGCACGCGGTGGTGCCGCTGCGGCGGGAGTTGCGCAAGTGCACGGTGCTGGCCGGCACGGTCACCCGGATCGACCACGCCCGCAAGACCGCGAGCGTGCAGCCGATCAGCGGCCCGACCCGGGAGGTGCAGTACGACCACGTGGTGGTCGCCCCCGGCTCGGTGTCCCGCACCCTGCCGATCCCCGGCCTGCACGAGCACGGCATCGGGTTCAAGACCATCGGCGAGGCCATCTTCCTGCGCAACCACGTGCTGGACCAGCTCGACGTGGCGGCCGCCACCACCGACCCGGCGGTCCGCCGGCGCGCGCTGACCTTCGTCTTCGTCGGCGGCGGCTACGCCGGCATCGAGGCGCTCGCCGAGATGGAGGACATGGCCCGCGACGCGCTGCGCTACTACCCCGAGCTGCAGCCGGACGACATGCGCTGGGTCCTGGTCGAGGCCACCCAGCGGGTGCTGCCCGAGGTCGACCGGGACATGGGTGCCTACACGGTGCAGCAGCTGCTCAAGCGGAACATGGACATCCGCCTGGACACCCGGCTGGAGTCCTGCGTCGACGGCGTGGTGAAGCTCTCCGACGGCGACAGCTTCCCGGCCGACACCATCGTCTGGACGGCCGGCGTGAAGCCCTCGCCGATGCTCGATGCGACCGACTTCCCGCGCGACGAGCGGCGCCGGGTCACCTGCCTGCCCACCCTCCAGATCGTGGACGGCGACCGGGTGGTCGAGGGCGCGTGGAGCGCCGGCGACTGCGCCGCCGTGCCGGACCTGACCAAGGAGCCGGGCAACTTCTGCTCGCCGAGCGCGCAGCACGCGGTCCGGCAGGCCGCCCGGATGGCCGACAACATCGCGAACGTGATCCGCGGGCGCGAGCCGGTCGACTACAAGCACAAGCACGCGGGCAGCGTGGCCAGCCTCGGCCTGCACAAGGGCGTGGCCCAGGTCTACGGCGTGAAGATGACCGGCTGGCCGGCCTGGTTCATGCACCGCACGTACCACATGTCGCGGATCCCGTCCTTCAACCGGAAGGTCCGGGTCGTGGTCGACTGGACCCTGGCCTTCTTCCTCAAGCGTGAGGTGGTCGCGCTGGGCCAGCTGCACGACCCGCGCGAGGAGTTCGCCGAGGCGTCGGCCCCGATGGGCGCATCCCGCTGAGTTCGCCGGAAAGGACCCCTCCCGTACGCGGGAGGGGTCCTTTCCGTTTGCTCGACTCGATATGCCGCGGAGCGGGGTGTCCGGCAGCCCGGGCACCCCGACCTGCCGCGAACCGTGCCGGTCATCCGGACGTTGGCGGGCTCAGAATCGCCAGGTCCAGGCGTCGGCGACCCGGGTGCCGGGGCCGAAGAGCTGCTCCAGGGTCAGCCGCAGGGTCTCCGCGTGCGGGGCGTCGTCGGTCAGCGCCACGCAGGAGGCGCCCCAGAAGTCGATGTCCCGCGCGGCCTGCCGCCGCTGCTGGTCCCCGATCGCCGGCGGCACCCCGCGCTTCGCCACGTCGGCCAGCAGGGCCGAGGTCGGGCGCTTGTAGGTGCCCATCGCCGCCGAGCCGTCCTTGCCGTACGGGCCGATGAAGAAACCCTCGGGCATGCCGAACGCGGCGTCGGCCGCGGTGCCCCAGCGCATCGGCCCCGGGTCCTTCGGGGTGGCCGCGGGCACCGGGACCAGCACCCCGCCGGGGCGTACGCACTGCCGCCAGTGGCCGGCGGAGATGAACTCGGGCAGCGCCGGCCGGTCGGCCGTGGGCAGCGGTGCGGGGAGGACGCTGAGCAGGGCCGCGCCGACGGCGAGGGGCACCAGCCGCCGGGACCGGCCGCGTTCGGCGAGGGCCCGGTCCACGGCGAGGGCCAGCACCGTGCCGGCCAGCGGCAGCACCGCCAGGGCGAACCGCATCGGCAGCGCGCCGTCCACCACCGGCAGCCCGGCCAGCAGCGCGTACGGGGCGGGCAGGCCGGTCCGCTCGCCGCCGACCACCACCTCGGGGCCGAGCGACATGACGGCGGCCACCAGCCCACCGGCGAAGCAGGCGGCCACCAGCGGACGGCGGCCCAGCCAGACCGCGCAGCCGACGGTGACCAGCAGCAGCGGCCAGCCGAGGAAGGTGTTGTACTCGGCCGGCCCGGTGGTCAGCCGGGCCGAGGCGTCGCTGCCCAGCACGGAGAGCGGAGAGAGGGTCGACCAGCTCGTCAGGTCGGCGGAGAAGTAGTAGGGGCTGAACATCCCGTCGGCGACGCCCTGCGGCCCGGCGAACTGGTGCCACAGCGGGTAGCCCAGCACGAGCAGGGCGAGGCCGGCGGCCACCAGCAGCCCGCCGGCGAAGCCCGGCAGCGCCCGGCGCAGCAGCGCCGGGTCCGCCAGCCCGTACGCGATCGCCATCACCAGGAGGGTGAACGCGGTGAGGAAGAGCACCTCCTCACCGATGAAGATCTGGACGGTGACCACGGCCGCCAGCCCGGCGGCCGAGCTGGCCATCCGCCGGCCGTCCGGCCCGTCCTGGCGGCCGGCCGGGTCGGCGGCCCGGAGCAGCCGGACCACCAGCCAGACGATCACCGGCACCAGCCACTGGGCCGTCATGTGCAGGTGGGCGTTGCTCTGCGAGACCATGCCGGGGCCGAACGCGCAGAGCGCCGCGCCCAGCGCGGCGGCGACCCGCCGGACGCGCAGCGTCCGGGTGAGGAGCAGGTACCAGGCGACCGCCGTGCCCGCCAGGTTCCCGGCCACGAGCAGGGCGAAGCTGACCGGCGCCCCGAACGCCAGGGTGACCGGGGCGAACAGCACGCCCAGCGCGATCACCGTGGTGTTGGCCATCAGGTTGACCCCGTCCGGCGCGTTGAGCCGGTCGGTGAGCAGGCCGAAGTCGCCGAGCAGGGCCCGCGAGTCGACGGCCAGGAACCACTCGTAGAGGGTCTGGTCCGCCGGGTTCAGCGCGAGCACCCGCTGTCCCGGAGCCGGCCAGAGCCCGTGGGTGAGCCACCCGGCCAGCAGCACGAAGAGCAGCGCGACGAGCAGGTCGGCGCGGCGCCGGACGACGGCGGCCAGCAGCCGGGCCGTCCGGGTCGGGCGGGCGACCGCGGGGTCGAGGCGGACGGCCTCGTCGGGTTCGGGCCCGGGGGCCGTGGGGGCGGCGCTGGTCACGGGCTCGACCATATCGGCGTGGCCCCCACGGGGTACGCCGGGTCGCCGCGCAACGGCTACGGTGAGACCTGCACCGCCGCGTGTCGGCGCGCCGGTGTCACCCGCCCGGGTGGTGGAACGGCAGACACGGCCGCCTTAAAAGCGGCTGCCGCAAGGCGTGCGGGTTCGACCCCCGCCCCGGGCACACGAGACTCTCAGCTTTCCCACAGCTTCGCGCCCGGCACGGGGGTGCGGGTCCCGTTTACCCTGGAGGCTGCACGTTCACGTGCATCGACCCCCTGAGGGAGGCCTGAGAAGTGAAGACCTCGAACCCGGTGCTCGCCCGGCTCGGCCAGGCGGCCGACCGCGAGCGGGCGGCCGGGTACGCCCAGCCCGGGCCGTACGGTCAGCCCGGATACCCGCAGCAGTATCAGCCGTACCCCCAGCAGCACCAGCCGTACCCGGCGGCGCCCGGCTACCCGGCGGCCCCGCCCACCGTGACCCCGATGACCCTGGACGACGTGGTCGTCAAGACGGTCACCCTGCTGGGCATCCTCGGCGCCACGGCCGCCGCCACCTGGGCCGTCCTGCCGGACCAGCTGCTCGGCCTGGCCTGGATCGGCGGCGCCGTCGTCGGCCTGGTGCTCGGCCTGATCATCTCGTTCTCCCGGATGGCCAACCCGGCACTGGTCATCGCGTACTCGATCGTCGAGGGCGTCTTCCTCGGCGCGGTGAGCAAGACCTTCAACACCCTCTACGACGGCATCGTGCTCCAGGCCGTGGTGGCGACCTTCGGCGTCTTCTTCCTGATGGCGATGCTCTACAAGTCGCGCGTCATCCGGGCCACCCCGAAGTTCGCCCGGATCATGATCGCGATCATGGGCGGCCTCTTCGCGGTCATGCTGATCAACCTGGTGCTCGCGCTCTTCGGCGTCAACACCCACCTGCGCGACGGCAGCCCACTGGCCATCGGCTTCAGCCTGGTCTGCATCGTGGTCGCGTCGCTGAGCTTCGTGCTCGACTTCGCCAACATCGAGGACGGCGTCCGGATGGGGCTCCCGCAGCGCTACTCCTGGACCGCCGCCTTCGGCATCGTGGTCGGCCTGGTCTGGCTCTACCTGGAGGTGCTGCGCCTGCTCAGCTACTTCCAGGGCGACGACTGACCGTCCCGTACTCCGGCGACGCCCGCCTGCCGCGACCGCGGCGGCGGGCGTCGCCGTTTTCCCGCCGCCGCCCGGCCACCCGGGGCAGAGTGAAGACCGGGGTACGTCGCCGAGGAGGTCGCGGTGCGGAGTGCCAATCCGGTGCTGGACCGGCTGGACGACGTCGGCCGGGCCGAACGCCAGGTGCTGGGGGTCGGCGCCGTCGAGTCGATGACCGTGGCTGACGTGGTCAGCCGGACGGTCGGGCTGCTGCTGCTCACCGGCGTCACGGCGGCGATCGCCTGGGTGGCCGTCCCGCAGGCGTGGTGGATCTCGGCGGCACTGGCCGGCAGCGCCCTGGCCAGCCTGGCGCTGGTGCTGTTCATCTCGCTGAAGCAGGTCACCAACCCGCCGCTGATCGCCGCGTACGCGGTGCTCCAGGGGCTGCTGCTGGGCGTGGCGAGCCGGGCCTTCGAACTGGTCTACCCGGGGATCGTGGCGCAGGCGGTGATCGGCACCTTCGGAGTCTTCCTCGGCATGGCCCTGCTCTACCGGGCGCGGATCGTCCGGGCCACCCCGCGACTGGCCCGGCTGGTCCTCGGCACGCTGATCGGGATCGTGGCGATCGGCCTGGTCAACCTGGTCACCTACCTGCTCAGCGGGCGGCAGGGACTGGAGATGTACAGCCTGACCGCCCGGGTCGGCTGGCTGCCGTACGTCTTCTCGGTGGTGGCGATCATCGCCGGGGCGCTCAGCTTCATCCTCGACTTCGACCTGGTCGAGCGCTCGGCCCGGGCCGGCCTGCCCCGCCGGTACGCCTGGTACTGCGCGTTCGGGCTGCTGGTCGGGTTGATCTTCCTGTACTGGCAGATCCTGCGCCTGCTCAGCTACGTCCGTCGCTGACCGTACGACAACTCCAGCTCGGCTGGCGGCCATAATTCGGCCTCCGCGCCGCTAGGCGGCGCCCCGGTCCGAATGGAGGCCGGTCTGCCGCCGCGCCGCGACCTGGAGCCGTCGTAGACTCGGCCGCGATGAGCGCAGCGGAACTGGACCGGGCGGTGGAACTGCTGGTCCGTCAGGTCGGGCACTGGGAGCAGCCGCGCTGGTCGGCGCAGGCCGAAGGGGGCAACGTGTCCCGGGCCGACCTGGTGCACAAGCTGGTGCAGGAGATCGCCAACCTGGCCGCGGACGCGGCGGGCGAGTCGCGTCGGGAGGTCCCCCGGCTCGGCAGCGACCTGGCCCTGCCCGACCAGCTCCGGGTGGTCGCCGCCGACCTGGTGGCGGCCGGCGCACCCGAGGCGGTGCTGGGCCGGGCCGCGGCCGCGATCGCCGCCACCCGGTCGGCCCTCTGACCGGTCACCGCTTCAGCCAGCGCCGGACCTTCCGCTTCCGGGCCCGGTCCGCGGCCCGGACCAGGGCCGGCACGTCCCGCTCTGCCGCGGTGGCCTGCCGCGCGTGCAGGATCCCGTAGGTGAAGGTGTTCTCCCCGTCGGCGTACGCGCGCAGCGCCTGCTGGCGCAGCACCTCGCGGGTCACCACCGAGTCCTGGTGCGCGCCGAGCTGGTCCTGGAGCTCCTTGAGCCGGTCCACCAGCTTCGCGGCCGGGCCGCCCATGGCCGGCTCGCGCACCTCGACCGCGTACCGGGCCCGCTTGTAGGCCTTCCGCGCCTCGTGCAGCGCCACGTCCGCCCCGTCGGGCAGTGCCCGGTCCAGCCGGTCGTCGGCCCGGGTCACCGCGCGGCGGACCCGGCGGGACACCCAGCGGGCGTCCACCGTCTTCGCGGTCGGCCCCTCCACCAGCGCGTCGAGCCGGCGGAGCAGGTCGGCGTACCGGTCGGAGCCGAGCGCCGCCCGCAGGTCGTCGAGGGCGGTGGCCAGGTCGGCGGCGAACCGTTCGGCGAGCCGCGCGGCGACCGGGCCGAGCACCAGCTCGTCCGGTTCCGCCCGGACCGCCTCGGCGAGCCGGGCGGCCATCACCTGGGTGTCCCGCACCGGGCCGAGCCGGCCGCCCAGCCAGCTCAGCTCCGCCCGCACCGCCTCGCTCTCCCGCCGCTCCCACAGCCCCCGGAACGTCCGCAGGGTGGAGCGGAGCCGGCGTACGGCGACCCGCATGTCGTGCACGGCGTCCTCGTCGCCGCCCCACGCGCCGGGGTGGTTGCCGATCAGCGCGTCGCGCTGGGCGGTCAGGTAGTCCAGCACCGGGGCGGCACCGGGGTCGGCGGGCGCCGGGCGGGCGGCGGCGAGCCGGCCGCCGAGGGCGCGCTGCGACTTGGACACGGGCACCGGGCGGGCGCCGGCCGCGCGCAGCCGGGCGTCCACCGCGTCGAGCAGCGCCTCGTCCCCGTCGACCAGCTCGACCTCGATCTCGTGCCACGCCTGCCGCTCGCCGCTGACCAGGTCGTGCGCCTCGACGCTGTCCTCGGCGACCTCCGCGAGGGCCCGGCCGGCGGTGTCGAGGAGGCGGCGTTCCCGGCGGCGGGTGACGATCCGGGCGGCGGGGGAGACCGCCCCGCCCCGGGCCGCGGCCCGGAAGAGCGCGGCCAACCCGGCCGGCGGCTCGGTGTCCTCCGGCCCGGCGGGGAACTGGTACTCGGTCCGGGCCCCGGTGGCCGCACCCACCTTGAGGTGCCAGCCCGCGTCGTGCCCGCCGGTACGCCGGCGCAGCGCGAAGCCGCTGCGGGCCAGCCGGAGGTCGGGGGTGTCCAGGTAGACCGCGTCGAGGTCGTGGGCGGTGGCGTCGGACGTCGTCACGACGCCACCGCACCCGGTCAGGTCGGGCAGCCGGAACCCCTCGTCGCCGGAGTACTTCCGTTCGCGTTCCACGACGGTTGCCATGGCGCCTCCCGTACCCGGCTGCGACTCCGGGGAATCGACCTCAGCTCAGTCGCTCGAGCACCATCGCCATGCCCTGGCCACCGCCGACGCACATCGTCTCCAGGCCGATGGTCTTGTCGTGCCACTCCAGGGCGTTGAGCAGGGTGCCGGTGATCCGGGCGCCGGTCATGCCGAACGGGTGGCCGACGGCGATCGCGCCGCCCATCACGTTCAGCTTCTCCTCCGGGATGCCCAGCTGCCGGTACGACGGGATCACCTGGGCGGCGAACGCCTCGTTGATCTCGACCAGGTCGACGTCGTCGATGGTCATGCCGGCGCGCTGGAGCGCCTGCTTCGACGCCTCGACCGGGCCGAGGCCCATGATCTCCGGCGACAGGGCGGTGACGCCGGTGGAGACGATCCGGGCCAGCGGGGTGAGGCCGAGCTCCCGCGCGCGCTGGGCGCTCATGATCACCACGGCGGCCGCACCGTCGTTGAGCGGGCAGCAGTTGCCGGCGGTGATCCGGCCGTCCGGGCGGAACACCGGCTTCAGGCCGGTGACTCCCTCCAGGGTCACCCCCGGGCGCGGGCCGTCGTCGGTGCTGACCACGGTGCCGTCCGGCGTGGTGACCGGGGTGATCTCGCGGGCCCAGAAGCCGTCCGTGATCGCCTTCTCGGCCAGGTTCTGGCTGCGGACGCCGAAGGCGTCCATGTCCTCGCGGGTGATGTCGTAGACCTGGGCCAGGTTTTCCGCGGTCTGCCCCATGGCCAGGTAGATGTCCGGCAGTTGGCCGGCCTCGCGCGGGTCGGTCCACACCTCGGCGCCGCCCTGGGCGCGGGCCGCGGAGCGCTCGCGCGCCTCGGCGAAGCGCGGGTTCTCCCAGCCGCCGCCGACCAGTGCCTGCGCCTCGGGGGGCAGGGTGTCCGAGTTGCCCCGCGCGTACCGGGAGACGGTTTCGACGCCGGCGGAGAGGAAGACGTCGCCCTCGCCGGCCCTGATCGCGTGCATCGCCATCCGGGTGGTCTGCAGCGAGGAGGCGCAGTAACGGGTCAGCGTGGCACCGGGCAGCCCGTCCAGGCCCAGCAGGGTGGCGACCACCCGGGCCATGTTGAAGCCCTGCTCGCCGCCGGGCAGGCCGCAGCCCAGGTAGAGGTCGTCGATCGTGGTGGGGTCCAGCGCGGGGACCTTGTCGAGGGCGGCCTGGACGATGGTGGCGGCGAGGTCGTCCGGGCGGACGTCCCGCAGGGAACCCTTGAACGCACGGCCGATGGGGGACCGGGCGGTGGCGACGATGACGGCGTCGCGGGGCGACTCAATCGGCATGAACCAACGTTAACCCGCGGGTAACTTGGCGCGGAAGCTGGCGGGTGGGCGGGAAATGTCACCCCGCTCGGCCGGCTCAGTGGTGCCGGGAGGCGACCGTCGCCGCCGCCTCGACCGCCGGCAGCAGCGCGTGCGCCCAGACCCGGTAGCCGTCGGCGGAGGGGTGGTAGCCGTCGTGGCAGAGCGTCCCGGCGTCCGCCCGGAACACCGGGCCGGTCTCGGTGCCCAGGTCCACCACCGTGCCGCCGGCGTCCAGCACGGCCGCCGTCTGGGCGCGGGCGATCCGCCGGCCGGACCAGGCGATCACCTGCCGCAGCGGGGCGGCGACCGCCCGCACCGCGCCGAGGTCGGGGCAGGTGGCCACGACCACCTCGACGTGCGCCTCGCGCAGCCGGCGCACCGCCGAGCCGAGGTACGCCGCCGCGTCGGCCGGCCGGGCCAGCGCGGTGGCGTCGTTCGCCCCGATCAGGATCACCGCCACGTCGGGCCGCTCGCCGAGCAGCGCCCGGGCCACCTGGGTGGCCAGGTCGGTGGAGCGGGAGCCGGAGACGCCCACGCTGGACAGGTGCACCCGCCGGCCGGGCGGCCCGTCGGCGAGCAGGTGGGCGAGCTGACCGCCGATCGTGTCCTCGAAGCGGGCCACCCCGACGCCGAGGGCCGACGAGTCGCCCAGCAGCACCAGCCGTAGCGGCGGGGCGCCCGTGTGGCCCACCGTGGCCCGCAGCGCGAGGCCGAGTTCGGGCTGGGCGTACTGGCGGTTGCGGGCGGCGATGGCCTGGCCGGCGAGGACCGCTGCCCCGCCCACCGTGCCGGCGACCAGGGAGAGGGCCGCGGCCCGACCCAGTCGGGTGACAAGTTCGTTACGTTGCGTCATGACGACACCTCCCCGGTCCGACGGTGCGGACCGGTCCGCTCGCGGCGCCGGTGGCTGTCTTCCCCCGAACGACCTCGAACATGAGCGTGGCCCGCGTTGTGTCTGCTGATGATGCCCCGCCAGGCCGGCTCATGCCAGCCCCTCCAGGGTCGATGACTCGGCCGAGGAGCTGGCCTGCGGCACCGCGCCGACCCCGAAGAAGGCCCGCCGTCGAAGCTGCGCCCACCGGCCACCGGGGCCCCGGTCGCGGCCCCGGACCTGGGCGCCGCTGACCTCGGTGCCGGCGTGCCGGGCCGCCTCGTGGGCCGCGTCCGGGAGCGACCGGACGCCGCCCCGCGCGCCGAGCGGCACCCGACGGTCCGGACCGGCGCCCAGCGCGGAGAGCACGGTGGGCAGCAGCGCCGCCGCGGCGACCGCGTACCCCTCGGCGGAAGGGTGGAACCGGTCCCAGGCGAACATCCGGGCCGGCTCGGCGGCGAACCGGGGACCGAGCAGGTCACCGAGGGAGACCGTCCAGCCGCCCGCCTCGACCACCGCGACCGTCTGCGCGGCGGCGAGCTGCCGGCTCCAGCGGCGGGCCAGCCAGCGCAGCGGCGGCTGGATCGGCCGGATCGCGCCCAGGTCGGGGCAGGTGCCGACGACCACCTCGCAGCCCGCGGCGCGCAGCGTGCGGACGGCGTCGATCAGGTAACGCACCGCCACCGTCGGCGGGGTGCGGTTGGTGACGTCGTTGCCGCCGATCAGGATGACCGCGATGTCGGGCGCCATCTCCAGGGCCGACTCGACCTGCGGCTTGAGCCCGGCCGACAGGGCACCGACCACGGCGAACCGGTGCAGCCGGACCGGCCGGTGCAGCCGGCGGGACAGCCCGGTGGCCAGCAGCGCACCCGGGGTCTCCCGACGGCGGTGCACGCCGTAGCCGGCGGCCGAGGAGTCGCCGAGGATGACCATGGTGACCGGCGGACCGGGGAGCTTCGGGCCGTACACCCCGTCGCAGCGGGGCGGGGGCGCCTCGGCCATCGGGATGGTGCGCCGGGCCTGCCGGGCCTGACCGAGCAGCACCCCACCCGTCGCGACGGTGGCCGCCACGGTGGCGCCCGTGCCGATCGCCGCCACGCGGGCGATCCGCCGGACACGCTGCCAGCCGGCCGGTGCGACGGAACCAGCGTCCCCCATGAGGTCGACATTATCGCGCCACCACGACACCCGCTCTCCTCGTGATCAGGAGGCTGGGCGACGACCGTTCGGGGTACCTGTCCGGGTGGGGCGGGCTTGCGTCGGCACCGCACCCTGGTCGAGCGGAAAGGGGCGGACTGATGGGGAAGACATTGAAGCGGAGCGCGGCCTTCGCCGCGCTGGCTCGGGCGCTGGCGACGGGGACGCGGGGCGGGCCCTCGCTGGGCGCCCGGCTGGCGGCGCTGCCCAGGATGATCCGGGCCACCGCCAAGGGGGAGTACGACGGCGGCCTCCGGCTGGCTCTGATGGCGGGGGCGACGGCGTACATCGTCTCGCCGATCGACCTGCTCCCCGAGATCCCGCTGGCGATCTTCGGCCTGGCCGACGACGCCGTGATGGTGACCTGGCTGGCCGGCAGCGTGCTCGCCGAGACCGAGCGGTTCCTGGAGTGGGAGGCACGTCGCAGCTCGGTCATCCCTGGACATGTGGTGCCCTGACGCCCCGTACCCTGGGCGACGAACAGAAGTCTTCCCGGCCGCCGTCGGCGGCGGCGCAACGAAGGGCACAACGAGGTGCAGTACTACGACAACGTCGTCGAGCTGATCGGCAACACCCCGCTGGTACGCCTGCGCAACGTCACCGAGGGCATCCAGGCGACCGTGCTGGCGAAGGTGGAGTACGTCAACCCGGGCGGTTCGGTGAAGGACCGGATCGCGCTGCGGATGGTGGAGGACGCCGAGCAGGCGGGGATCCTCAGGCCGGGCGGCACGATCGTCGAGCCGACCAGCGGCAACACCGGCGTCGGCCTGGCCCTGGTGGCCCAGCTCAAGGGCTACAAGTGCGTCTTCGTCTGCCCGGACAAGGTCAGCCAGGACAAGCAGGACGTGCTGCGCGCGTACGGCGCCGAGGTGGTGGTCTGCCCGACCGCCGTCGCGCCGGAGGACCCGCGCTCCTACTACAACGTCTCCGACCGGCTGGCCCGGGAGATCCCCGGCGCCTGGAAGCCCAACCAGTACAGCAACCCGGCCAACCCGCGCTCGCACTACGAGACCACCGGCCCGGAGATCTGGAAGCAGACCGAGGGTCAGATCACCCATTTCGTCGCGGGTGTCGGCACCGGCGGCACCATCTCCGGCATCGGCCGCTACCTCAAGGAGGCCTCGGAGGGGCGGGTCACGGTCGTCGGCGCGGACCCGGAGGGCTCGGTCTACTCGGGCGGCACCGGCCGGCCCTATCTGGTCGAGGGCGTCGGTGAGGACTTCTGGCCGGAGACCTACGACCGGACCGTGGCCGACGAGATCGTCGAGGTGTCGGACAAGCAGTCCTTCGAGATGACCCGGCGGCTGGCCCGCGAGGAGGGGCTGCTGGTCGGCGGCTCCTGCGGCATGGCCGTGGTGGCCGCCCTGGAGGTGGCCCGCAAGGCCGGCCCGGACGACGTGATCGTGGTGCTGCTGCCGGACAGCGGCAAGGGCTACCTGTCCAAGATCTTCAACGACAAGTGGATGGCCCGGTACGGCTTCCTCGACGAGTCCGGCACCGAGCCGACCGTGGCCGACGCGCTCGCCGGCAAGCCGGGCGGCCTGCCCGAGCTGGTGCACGTGCACCCGACCGAGACGGTCCGCGACGCCATCGACTACATGCGCGAGTACGGCGTCTCCCAGCTGCCGGTGCTCAAGGCCGAGCCGCCGGTGGTGACCGGTGAGGTGGCCGGCTCGATCGCTGAGAAGGACCTGCTCGACGCGCTCTTCACCGGGCAGGCGCACCTGCACGACACGATCGAGCGGCACATGGCCGAGCCGCTGCCGATGATCGGTGGCGGGCAGCCGGTCAGCGAGGCGGTCGCGCTGCTGGAGAAGGCCGACGCGGCCCTGGTGCTGGTGGACGGCAAGCCCAAGGGTGTGCTGACCCGGCAGGACCTGCTCGCCCACCTCGGCGCGCGCTGACCCGGACGGTCCCGGCGAGGGCCCTTCCCCGACTGGGGAGGGCCCTCGCGTTCTTTCCTGCCGCCGGGTCACAGCCCGGGCACAAGCAGGGCACAGGGCAGGCGTACCTCCCGGACCGGGACGGCGCGTGACCGGTCAGCGGGTCAGCTCGGTGGGGACCGCCACCACGTCGACGTACGCCCCCTTGCGCAGCACCGTGACCGGCAGCCGGGTCCCGATCGCCGGGCCGAGCATCAGCCGTTGCAGGCCCTGGCCGTCCTGCACCGGCCGGCCGCCGGCCGCGACGATCACGTCGCCGAGGTAGATCCCGGCCACCCCGGCCGGGCTGCCCGGCACCACCTCCACCACCCGCAGCCCGCGCCGCTGCCCGGTCCGCGCGGTGATCTCCGGCGGCAGCGGTACGGGCACCCCGGCCACGCCCAGCCAGGCCCGGCGGACCCGGCCGTCGGCGGTCAGGTCGGCGATGATCTGCCGGGTGGTCGCGTTGATCGGCACGGCCAGTCCGAGGCCGTACCCGGCGACCGCCGTGTTCACCCCGACCACCCGGCCGGCGGAGTCGGCCAGCGCGCCGCCGGAGTTGCCGGGGTTCAGCGCGGCGTCGGTCTGGATCACGTCCTCGATCAGCCGGGTGACCCGCCCGTCCCGGGCCGGCAGCGATCGGCCCAGCCCGGAGACCACCCCGGCGGTGACCGACCCGGCCAGCCCCATCGGGTTGCCGACCGCCACCACCAGCTGGCCGATCCGCAGCCGGTCCGCGTCGCCCAGCTCCACCGGCGCGACGCTCGCCTGTCCGGCCCGCAGCACCGCCAGGTCCGACAGCGGATCCGCGCCGACCACCCGGAACCGGGTCTCGGTGCCGTCGCCGAAGGCGGCTGTGCCGTCGGCGGCGCCCTGCACCACGTGGGCGCTGGTGAGCAGCAGCCCGTCCGGGCCGATGACCACGGCGGAGCCGGCCCCGGCGCCGCGCGCGGTCCGGACCGCCAGGGCGGCCACGCTGGGCAGCACCCGGGCGGCCACGCCGGTCACCACCCGGGAGTACGCGTCGAGCGCGGCGTCCTCCGCCCGCTCGGTGTGCTCGGTGTCCATGCCGGTGCCAACGCGCCGCCGCCGACGCCCATGCCCCGATCAGCTCAGGGCGAACGCCGGAGTCGGTCCGTCACAGCTGCCGGGCGTAGCGGAGCTGGGGGACGAGGGCGGGGCCGATCCGGTCGTCGCGTTCCTCGCCGGTGGCGGTCCAGCCGCCGCGCTCGTAGAAGCGCCGCGCGGACGCGTTGTCCCGGAGCACCCAGAGCACCGCCCGGGACCAGCCGCGCGCCCGCATGGCGGCCAGGGCGTCGACCATCAGCGCCCGGCCGGTGCCCCGGCCCCGCTCGTCCGGCTCCAGATGGATGGCGTTGAGCAGGCCGGTGGCCGGGTCGCCCGCGTCGTCCGGCCCGAGGTAGCTGAACCCGACCAGCCGGCCGTCGCGTACGACGACGGTCATCCGGTGGTCCGCCCCCTCCCAGGTCAGCCGCTCCACCCAGTACCGGCCCATCGCCTCCGGCGTCGGTTCGGCCAGCGCCTCCGGCGGCAGGAACGACGAGTACGCCGCGACCCGGGAGCGCTGGTGCAGCGCGCCGACGGCCATCAGGTCGGCCTCGGTGGCGGGGCGTAGGGAGATCGTCATCCGGCCGAGGCTACCCGCCGGCGCGGCACCGGCACGGTCATCAGGTCCTCGGCGATCACCAGGTCCCCGGTGAAGTGCTCACGGGCCTCGTCGGCGAACCGGCGGGGGTCGGCGTACCGCTGGGAGAAGTGGGTGAGCACCAGCGTGCGTACCCCGGACTCGGTCGCCACCCGCGCGGCCTGCGCGGCGGTGAGGTGGCCGACCTCGGCGGCGAGCGCCGCCTCCGACTCGAGGAAGGTCGACTCGATGACCAGCAGGTCGGCCTGCTCGGCCAGGGCCCACACCCCGTCGCAGAGCCCGGTGTCCATCACGAACGCGAACCGCTGGCCCGGTCGGGTCACGCTCACCTCGTCCCGGGTGACGCGGCGGCCGTCCAGGTCCAGGTGGCCGTCGCGCTGCAGCTTGCCGACGGCCGGACCGGCGATGCCGTACGCGGCCAGCCGCTCCGGCAGCATCCGGCAGCCGTCCGCCTCGACCAGCCGGTAGCCGTACGTCTCGATCGGGTGCCGCAGCCGGCGGGCCTCCAGGGTGCCGATCGGCAGCGTGATCCGCTGCCCGTCGGTGTCGATCGGCTCGGCCACCAGGTCCGCGGTCTCGTAGAAGCTCGACGCGTGGTGCAGTCGGTGGTAGTACTCGGTGCCGCTGGCCGGGAAGTGCACGGTCACCGGGTGCGGCACCCGGTCGAGGGAGAGCCGCTGGATCATGCCGGGCAGACCCAGGCAGTGGTCGCCGTGGAAGTGGGTGACGCAGATCCGGGTGAGGTCGGTGGCCGAGATCCCGGTGTGCAGCATCTGCCGCTGGCTGCCCTCGCCCGGGTCGAAGAGGAGCACCTCGTCGTCCCAGCGCAGCAGGTAGCCGTTGTGGTTGCGCTGTCGGGTCGGGGCCTGGCTGGCCGTACCGAGCACCGCAAGCTCGCGCATCGACACGGTGATCTCCCTGGGCATAAAGCGACCCCCGGGGCTTCCGCGCTCGCGCGCGGGCCGGCTGGACTGGGCCGGCACCCCGGGGGTCGGGTGGCTGTCGTGGTTTCGCCGCACCGCTGCCACACGGTCTCGACGATGGTGCCTGTGCCCGCCTTGCGGCGGACGGGATTACTGTCGAGGACAGCGGCTAGCGGACAGCCACCTCACGAGTCCGATTGCTATACAAGTCTGGACCACCTCCTTTCCCGTGTACCGCCACGCTATCCACTCCCCGGTGGCCCGGCAACGGATTTGGATCACAGGTCGGGTCGGCCCGGCCCGAGACTGTGTGCCGTTCGCTACCAACCTGATGACGTGGATGAATCTGGCCGGGCCGAAGGGAATCGTTCACGACATCAGGTTCGTAGCGTCGCCGCGGACTGTGCCGACCTGGGAGCCGGGACGTCGCCTCGGGCGGCCGCAGCCCGCTCAGTCCAGGCCGATCGGGCCCTCGCGGGGGCCCTCCTCCGACGCCGGCTGGACGGCCAGTGAGGGGAAGTCGGCCAGGTCGCCCTCCGGTTCCGCGTCCCACTCCGGGAAGACCAGCGGGCTCTGCAGGTAGAGGCAGAGCAGTTGGGTGAGGTGGCGCAGGCCGTCGAGGTGGGTGCGTTCGTGCCCGTGGGTGGCGTCCACGCCGAAGCCGAGCAGCGCCACCCGGGCGTGCGCGCCCGCCTCGACCGCAGCGGCCACGTCCGACCGGTAGTAGTCGAAGACGTCCCGGACCAGGTCGACGCCGTGCTCCCGGGCGATCGAGGCCAGGTTGCGGGTCAGGTGGTAGTCGAACGGGCCCACCCCGTCGCCCATGGCCAGGGTGGCGGCGTCCTCCCGGGACTGCTGGCCGGGGGCGACCACCGCCGCGTCCACCGAGACGATCTCCGCCACGTCCGGGTCGAGCCCGTGGCTCGCCCCGTGCCCGATCTCCTCGGTGACGGTGACCAGCAGGTGCGCGGTGACCGCCGGGGTGATCCCCGCGTCGACCATCGCCTTGAACGCGGTCAGCACCGCGGCGACGCCGGCCTTGTCGTCCAGGTGCCGGGACTTCGCGTACCCGGTGGGGGTGATCGTCGGGTTTGCCAGCAGCGCGACGAAGTCGCCGGCGTCGATGCCGAGCGCGCGGAGGCCGGCGATGTCGTCCACCGGCTCGTCGACCCGCACCTCCACCAGCTCCCAGCCGACGCCCTGCAGGTCGACGGCCTCGTTGTAGCGGTGCCCGCTGGCCTTGAGCGGCAGCACCTGGCCGGTGATCATCCGGTCCAGGTCGTCGGTGAAGATCCGGACCTGCGCGCCCTCGGCGAAGCGCGCGCTGTGCGTGCCGATCGGCTTCAGCTCCAGCCGCCCGTTCTCCTTGAGCCGCTTGATCATGCCGCCGATGGTGTCCGTGTGCACCACGATCGCCCGGTCGGCGCCGGTCTCCCGGGGACCGGGCAGGCAGGCGCTCAGCGCCCCGCGCCGGGTCAGCGTCGAACCGATGCCGAGCGCGGAGAGGCGTTCGCCCACGTACTGCTGGACGTGGTCGGTACGCCCCGACGGGCTGGGGATCTCCAGCAACTCCACCAGCACCTGGCGCAGGTAGTCGAGGTCGAGCTCCAACGGCTTCGGGCTCACGCGGCGCCTCCCGTGCCGGCCGGGGACCAGAGCCGCTGGGGTGCCCGGGTGCCGGGGAAGAGCAGGTCGACGAAGCGTTCGGCGGTCGGCTGCGGCTCGTGGTTGGCCAGGCCGGGCCGCTCGTTCGCCTCGATGAACACGTGCTCCGGCCGGTCGGGGGCGGGTACCAGCAGGTCCAGCCCGGTGACCGGGATGTCCAGCGCCCGGCTGGCCGTCACGCACGCCTCGGCGATCTCCGGGTGCAGCTCGGCGGTCACGTCGTGGATGGTGCCGCCGGTGTGCAGGTTCGCGGTCCGCCGGACGGCCAGCACCTGCCCCTCCGGGAGCACGTCGTGCATCCGGTAGCCGGCCTCGGCCACCACCTCGCGGGTCATGTCGTCGATCGGGATCCGCGACTCGCCCCCGGTGGCGGCGACGCGACGCCGGCTCTGCCGCTCGATCAGCTCGGTGACGTCGTGCACCCCGTCCCCGGTGATCTGCGCGGGGCGGCGGACCGCGGCGGCCACCACCTCGTGGTCGATGACCACCACCCGCAGGTCCTCGCCCGCGCGCAGCTCCTCGATAAGCACGTCCGGGCAGAACCGGCGGGCCAGCTCGACGGCGGCGGCGAGCGCCTCCGGCGTACGGACCCCGACGGTGATGCCGTTGCCCTGCTCGCCCCGCGCCGGCTTGACCACCACCGGGCCCACGTCGGCCAGGAAGGCGAGGTCGTCGGCGTCCCCGGTGGCGGTCCGGCCGCGCGGGACCGACAGTCCGGCCTGGGCCAGGATCCGCCGGGTCACCCGCTTGTCGTCGCAGCGGCTCATCGCCACCGCCGAGGTGAGCTCCGACAGCGACTCCCGGGTGTGGATGGTCCGCCCGCCGTTGGTCAGCTTCAGCTCACCCCAGTGCGGGTCGGTCACCTCCACCCGGATGCCGCGCCGCATCGCCTCGTCCGCGACGATCTTCGCGTACGGGTTGAGCTCGTCGTACCCCTCCGGGGTGGCGGCCAGGAAGAGCCGCTCGTTGATCGGGTTCTTCCGCTTCACGCAGAGCGTCCCGGTGCGGTGGAAGCCGAGCCGCTCGTAGAGCCGGATCGCCCCCGAGTTCTCGGCCAGCACCGACAGGTCCACGTAGGCCCGGCCCCGGGCGTCGAGCCGGTCGGCCAGCGCGGTGAGCAGGGCCTGCCCGGTGCCGGGCGGCGCGGTGTTGAAGTCCACGGTGAGGCACCAGAGGCTGGCGCCGTTCTCCGGGTCGGCGAAGACCGCGACGTGGTCGACGCCGGTGATCGTGCCGACCACCTCGCCGGTGGCGTCCTCCGCGACCAGGTGCAGGAAGCGGTCGCTGCCGGCGTTGTCCACCAGCACCTCGACCGGCGCGGTGACCATGCCGTTGCGGGCGTAGATCCGGTTCACCGCGTCCGCGTCGTCGGCGTCCCGCAGCGGGCGGACGGTCAGGCCGGGGATCTCGCCGCCCTCGGTGGCGGCCGGCCGCCGCCCGCCCAGCGGCAGCCGGTAGGTCAGCGACGGGTCGATGAACAGCTCGTCCGGCAGCCGGGAGACCAGCACGTGCGGGTCGCGCAGGTAGATGCAGATGTCCCGGGCGCCGGCCGCCTCGGAGCGCAGCACGTGGGCGACCTCGACCTGCTCGGTGAAGGTCTGCCCGAAGACCAACCGGCCCCAGCCGCAGTCCAGCACCACGCCGGGCCCGTCGGCGGGCTCCTGTCGCGAATCGGGAGCGCCGGGGGCGACCGGGTCGCCGCCCGGGCCGACGCGTTCCCGGCGCCGGCCCAGCACCCGTTCGCGGTCGGTCCGGGCCGCCCCGGTGGCGAGGGTGTCGGTCACGGTCAGTCGATTCCGTGGCTCTGGAGCCACATTTCCAGGAGTCCCAGTTGCCACAGCTTGTTTCCGTTCAACGGGGTCAGTTCGGCGTTCGGGTCGGCGAGCAGCGCGTCGACGTAGTCGGCGCGGAACAGGTCCCGGCGGCGGGCCTGCGGCGCGGTCAGGGCGTCGCGTACCCGGTCGAGGAGCTTGCCCTCGAGGTGGGTGAGGCCGGGCACCGGGAAGTAGCCCTTGGGCCGGTCGATCACCTCGTGCGGGAGGACCCGCCGGCCGATCTCCTTGAGCACACCCTTGCCGCCCTGGGCCAGCTTCAGCTCCGGCGGGCAGCTCGCGGCCAGCTCGACGAACTCGTGGTCGAGGAACGGCACCCGGGCCTCCAGCCCGTGCGCCATGGTCATGTTGTCCACCCGCTTGACCGGGTCGTCGGTCAGCATGACCTGGGTGTCGATCCGCAGGCCGGCGTCGACCGCGGTCTGCGCGCCCGGCCGGGCCAGGTGCGCGGCGACGAACTCGCGGGCCGGGTCGCCGTCGGCCAGCCACGCCGGGTTCAGCACCCGGGCCAGGCCGGCCGCGTCGCGGTCGAAGAAGGCCCGGGCGTACGTGTCGAGTGCCCCCTCCCGGTCCGCCCCGGCCAGCGGCGGGTACCAGTGGTAGCCGCCCAGGATCTCGTCCGCGCCCTGGCCGGACTGAACCACCTTGACGTGCCGGGCGACCTCCTGGCTCAGCAGCCAGAACGCCACGCAGTCGTGGCTGACCATCGGTTCGCTCATGGCCGCGACGGCGGCCTCCAACGGCGGCAGCAGGTCGCCGGTGGGCACCTTGATCTGGTGGTGGTCGGTGCCGAAGGTCTTCGCGACCAGGTCGGAGTAGACGAACTCGTCGCCCTCCCGGCCGCCGACCGCGTCGAAGCCGATGGAGAAGGTGGCCAGGCCGGACTGCCCCTCCCCGGCCAGCAGCGCCACCACCAGGCTGGAGTCCAGACCGCCGGAGAGCAGCACGCCCACCGGCACGTCGGCCACCATCCGCCGGCGTACGGCGGTGGTCAGCGACTCCAGCAGCGCGTCCTGCCAGTCCCGCTCGGTCCAGCCGGACCGGTCGGTGGCGCGGGTGAAGGACGGGTCCCAGTAGACCCGCTCGTGGGTGGTGCCGTCCGGCTCGTACACCCGGACCGTGGCCGGGGGGAGCTTGGTCACGCCGCGCAGGATGGTCCGCGGCGGCGGCACGATGCTGTGGAAGCTCAGGTAGTGGGCGAGCGCCACCGGGTCGATCGAGGTGTCGATCCCGCCGCCGGCCAGCAGCGCCGGCAGGGTGCTGGCGAAGCGGACCAGGCCGGGGGTCTCGGCCAGGTAGAGCGGCTTGATGCCGAGCCGGTCCCGGGCCAGCACCAGCCGACCGGTGTCCCGCTCGCTGATCGCCACGGCGAACATGCCGATCAGGTGGTCGACGAAGTCCAGGCCCCACTCGGCGTACGCCTTGACCACGACCTCGCTGTCGCCGGCGGAGAAGAAGCGGTGGCCCCTGGCCTGCAACTCCTCGCGCAGCTCGCGGTAGTTGTAGATGCAGCCGTTGAAGACGCCGGTGAGCCCTGCGGCGGCGTCGACCAGCGGCTGGCCGCTGGCCGCCGAGAGGTCGATGATTTTCAGGCGACGGTGGCCGAGGGCGACCGGCCCCTGGGACCAGGCTCCACTGTCGTCGGGCCCTCGGTCACTCATCGTGGCCGCCATGCGCTCCACCGCAGCCACATCGGCGCGTGAACCGTCACGACGGAACTCTCCAGCCAGTCCGCACATGCGAGCCCATGCTGCCAGAGGACGTTGCGGTTCGCCTGTTGAGCTGATGTTGGTGATGTTGCGACTTTGCTAGCATGCGCGCCCGCGCGGGCCCGGCCACTGACCAGGGGCGGGGTTTCCGGCCGGCGGCCGGCCGGGTGCCCGAATCGCGCCGGGCCTGCGGTGTGACAAACACCGCAGGCCCGGGAAACGGACATCCGGTCGGTCAGCCGGCGGTACGCGCCACGCCGACCGGGCAGCTCAGCCCGTTCGGGCCGTGGTTGCAGTACCCGTTCGGGTTCTTCGACTCTGGCGGCGGGTGCGGTATTTCCATAACTGGCGCGGCCTGATCGCCACTCATCACCGGGTTGCGGGCTGCCGCCCGAACCGTCGGACCTCCTGGGGCCAGCCGCATGCTTCCGCGAGCTTGCCGGCCCACATCCGGGCTGTTTCCTCGTCGGCCACGTCCACCACCGTCAGCCCGCCCAGCCACTCCTTGGTTTCGACGTAGGGTCCGTCGGTGAACATCAACGTGCCACTCGTGGCGTCGGCGCTGAAGACGGGGCCGTCTTCCTCCAGTCCCCCGGCGAACACGTAAGCCCCGGCTGCCTTGATCTCGTCCACGACCGCCGCGGCGAGTGGCCCACGCCCGCGAAACCACTCCTCGGTGTGGTTACCAACCCACTGCTGGTTGAAGTAGATGAGGTACTCGGCCATGTCTGCTCCCTCGTCTCGGGCGGACCCTCTGTTCGCCCCATCTTCGCTACGAACGGCGTTGGGCCGATGCGACACCTCGGGCTGAAAAATCTTGGCGTCCGACGTGACGTCCGACGGCCCTGGCGCGGATCCACGAACCCACGCCAGGGGTTCGGCAAGGTCAGGCGATCTTCGCCACGCCCACGGGGCAGGTCATGCCGTTAGGCCCGTGGTTGCAATAACCCATCGGGTTCTTCGGCCCTGGCGAACGATGCGGTACTCCGTCGTCGCCCGGATCGGCCGTTCGAGGGCGCCGGGCGGGGCGTCCGGCTTAGGCTCACCAGATGGGCAAAATGGACGGCCTGCTGCAGCGCAATGTCCGTTTCGCTGCCACGGATGCGGTGGATCAGGCACCCAAGATCCCGTTCATCCCCAACAGGCAGCTTTTCGTCATCACGTGCCTCGATCCGCGGGTTGACCCGGCATTCATCTTCGATCTGTCCTTCGGGGACGCCATCGTCTCCCGGTCATTGGGCGGTCGGGTCACTCCCGCCGCGATCCTGGGCCTGGCGTGGATCAGTTATCTGCACGAGATCAAGGCGCCCGACGCGGACTGGTTCGACACCGCTGTCGTGCATCACACGGACTGCGGGATGGGGTTCGCCGATGCCGCGCTGCGGAAAGGGTTCCGCGAGCGAGGCCTTGATGACGCCGCCCTGGCTGACAACGCGGTCTTCGACCCGACCCAGACCGTGCCGGGAGATGTGGAGAAGCTCATCAACACGCCGCAGGTGTCGCCGAAGATCAAGGTCTCTGGATAGGCGTACGACGTGAAGACCGGCAAACTGACCACCGTGGTGCCGCCGCGCAGTCGCGATGACGGATAGCAGTCCGTTCAGTGTCGTCGGTAGATCTGGGTCGGCCCGGCGCACTGTGGCGCGGGCCCGTCGAGGCGCTCAAAACGCGCGGGATCGTGGTTGGCGTCCGGGGGTCCGGTTTCCACGTCGCGGAGACGTAGCGCCCGCACCCCCGGCTGAGCTGCCGTTACTCGACCCGTGCGACGCCCACCGGGCAGGTCATGCCGTTCGGGCCGTGGTTGCAATACCCTCCCGGATTTTTCGTCGGCGCCAAATACTGCTGGTGGTAGTCCTCGGCGAAGTAGTAGTCACCGAGCGGCGCGATCTCCGTGGTGATCTCGCCCTTGCCGGCCCGCGCAACGATCGGCGCGAACGCCCCCCGGGACGCCTGCGCCGTGGCGAGCTGCTCGTCGGTGGTGGCGTAGATCGCCGAGCGGTACTGGGTGCCGACGTCGTTGCCCTGGCGCATGCCCTGGGTCGGGTCGTGGTTCTCCCAGAACACCTTGAGCAGGTCCTCGTAGCTGATCTGCGCCGGGTCGTAGACCACCTGGACCACCTCGGCGTGCCCGGTCATCCCGGAGCAGACCTCCTCGTACGTCGGGTTGGGGGTGTGACCGCCCGCGTAGCCGGCCGACGTGGTGAGCACGCCGGGGAGGGTCCAGAAGAGTCGCTCGGCACCCCAGAAGCAGCCCATCCCGAAGACCGCGACCTGCGAGCCCTCGGGGAAGGGACCCTTCAGCGAGGAAGGGAGCACCTCGTGCCGGTCGGCGATCGGCATCGCGATCGGGCGGCCCGGCAGGGCCTGGTCGGGGGAGATCATCTCGGCCTTCATGCGGCGAAGGAACACGGTGGGACTCCTCTCTTGGCTTTCCCAGCGTGTGCAACACCAACGCTCCCCGCTTCCTTACCCGGTGAGGGCGGCGGCGATCCGGTCGGCGTACTCCCGGGCCTCGGCGTCGTCGGCGTAGCGGGTGCGCGGCCAGAAGAAGCCGCGCAGCCCGTCGCCCTTGGTCCGGGGCACCACGTGGGTGTGCAGGTGCGGTACCGACTGGGACACCTTGTTGTTGACCGCCACGAATGTCCCACCGGACCCCAGACCGGTCTCCACCGCGACGATGATCCGCTGCACCAGCCGAAAGTAGCCGGGCAGCACCTCGGCCGGGAGCGTGTCGAGGGTGACCAGGTGGCTGCGCGGCACCACCAGCACATGTCCCTTGAACACCGGCCGGGTGTCCAGGAAGGCCACCCCGTCCGGCTCGTCGGCGACGGTGAACGCGGGCACCTCGCCCGCCACGATCCCGCAGAACACGCACCCGCTCACCGGGGCAGCGTAATCCGGGACCCCGATCGTCGCCGCACGGCGGGAGCACGGCCCCCTACCGGCCCGGGTTCCATGCACCGGGACGGGCGGGCGGACTAACGTCTCGGGAATGAGTCACGGCTTCGAGACGCTCGCCATCCACGCCGGTCAGGACCCGGAGGCCCGCACCGGCGCGGTGATCCCGCCGATCTACCAGACCAGCACCTACGCCCAGGACGCCGTCGGCGCGCCCCGCCAGGGCTACGAGTACAGCCGCTCCGGCAACCCCACCCGGGACGCGCTCCAGGAGTGCCTGGCCGCGCTGGAGGGCGGCCCGGTGGCACTCGCCTTCGCCAGCGGCCTGGCCGCCGAGGACACCCTGCTGCGGACCGTCTGCAAGCCGGGCGACCACGTGGTCATCCCGGACGACGCGTACGGCGGCACCTACCGGCTCTTCGCCAGGGTCGCCGAACGTTGGGGACTGGACTACACCCCGGCCAAGGTCTCCGACCCGGACGCGGTGCGGGCCGCGATCCGCCCCGGCAGCACGAAGATCGTCTGGGTGGAGACGCCGACCAACCCGCTGCTCGGCATCGCCGACATCGCCGCGCTGGCCGCCGTGGCGCACGACGCCGGCGCGCTGCTGGTGGTCGACAACACCTTCGCCTCGCCGTACCTCCAACAGCCGATCCTGCTCGGCGCGGACGTGGTGGTCCACTCCACCACCAAGTACGTCGGCGGGCACTCCGACGTGGTCGGTGGCGCGTTGATCGCCGCCGACCGGACGCTCGGCGAGGAACTGCGCTACCACCAGAACGCGATGGGCGCGATCAACGGGCCGTTCGACGCCTGGCTCACCCTGCGCGGCATCAAGACCCTCGGCGTACGGATGGACCGGCACTGCGACAACGCCGAGCGGATCGCGGCCTACCTGGATGGCCACGCCAAGGTCGCTCAGGTCATCTACCCGGGCCTGCCCTCGCACCCCGGGCACGAGGTGGCCGCCAAGCAGATGCGCCGGTTCGGCGGCATGATCTCGTTCCGCGCCACGGGCGGCGAGGAGCACGCCGTCGAGATCTGCAACCGGGCCAAGCTCTTCGTGCTCGCCGAGTCCCTCGGCGGGGTCGAGTCCCTCATCGAGCACCCGGGACGGATGACACACGCGAGTGCTGCCGGCTCGCCGCTTGAAGTTCCCGCCGATCTCGTGCGACTGTCTGTCGGCATCGAGACGGTCGACGACCTGCTCGCCGATCTGGAGCAGGCGCTGGGCTGACCGCTGGCTGGGGAGGGTGGCCGTGCAGGACATCATGCCGACGACCTGGGTGGGGGCGACCGCCAGGCAGATCGCCCGGGGCGTACGCCGGGGCGACGTCTCCGCCACCCAGGTCGTGGCCGACCACCTGGACCACCTCGCCCGGACCGACGCCGACCTCGCCGCGTTCCGCACGGTACGCGGCGGGGAGGCGATCACCGAGGCGGAGAAGGTCGACGAGCAGGAGGACCTGGCCAACCTCCCGCTGGCCGGGGTGCCGGTCGCGGTCAAGGAGAACACCCCGGTCGCCGGCCTGCCCACCTGGAACGGGTCGGCGGCGGTGCGTACCCCGGTGGCGGAGGCCGACCACGAGGTGGTCCGCCGGCTGCGCGGCGCCGGTGCGGTGATCCTCGGGGTGACCCGGATGCCGGAGCTCGGCCTCTGGGCGCTCACCGACGACGAGACCGGGGTCACGCGCAACCCCTGGGACCTGTCGCGTACCCCCGGCGGCTCCTCCGGCGGCGCGGCCGCCGCGGTGGCCGCCGGGCTGGTGCCGATGGCGCACGGCAACGACGGTCTCGGTTCGATCCGCATCCCGGCGGCCTGCTGCGGCCTGGTCGGGCTCAAGCCCGGCCGGGGCGTGGTGCCCTGCCAGCTCGGCGCGGACGACTGGTTCGGCCTGACCGAGCACGGCATGCTCACCAGCACCGTCGCCGACGCGGTGGTGGGCTTCTCGGTGCTGGCCGGGCGCCGCCCGGAGAAGCTGGTCCCGCCGCCGCGGCTGCGGGTCGGCGTCTCGCTGCGCTCGCCGGTGCGCGGCGTCTCGCCGGACGCGCCCAACCGGGACGCGGTGGCCGCCGCCGGCCGGCTGCTGGCCGCCGCCGGGCACGACACCGTCCCCGCCGACCCGGTCTACCCGACCCGGCTCGGCCTGCAGGGCATCGCCACCTGGTTCGCCGCGGCCGCCGCCGACGTGCGCGCCGCCGGGGTGGCGCCGCGCCAGCTCCAGCGGCGCAGCCGCCGGCACGTCGCGCTCGGCGAGTGGGCGCAGCGCCGGGGGTACGTCCGGGAGGCCGACCGGCTCGCCTGGCGCGAGCGGTCGGTGAACTTCTTCGCCGACCACTCGGTGGACCTGCTGCTCACCCCGGCGCTGGCCGGCCCGCCGCCGGCGGCCGCCGGCTGGTCCGGCCGATCCTGGCTGGCGAACATGTCGGCCAACATCCGGTACGCCCCGTACGCCGCGCCGTGGAACATCGCCGGCCTGCCGTCCATCGTGGTGCCGGTCGGCCGCCGCCCGGACGGCCTGCCGGTCGGCGTGCAGTTCGTCGGGCCGCCCGGCTCGGAACTGCTGCTGCTCGGCGTCGCCGGCCAGTTCGAGATGCAGGCCCCCTGGTCGCGGCACGCCCCCGGTTACCCCCGGGTCGGCACGGGGTCGCCGGCCACCGCGTGATCGTCTAACGTGTCCGCGACCGTCGCACGCGGACCCGGGGGACGAGACGCCGATGCAGTGCCAGACCTGCGGGGATGCCACGTCCCCGGCCTTCAACGAGTGCCAGCGCTGCGGCACCCCGCTCGGCCAGCCGGCGGTCAGCCCCGGGGTGCCCACGTACGCGGTGCGCGGCCTCGGCACCGCCGCGGCGATCGCGGTCGGCGCGGCCACCCTGCTCTACCTGCCGGGCGCGCTGTTCCCGCTCGTCGGGGTGCGGGTGGCCCGCGCGGCGGCCGAGCAGCTCGACCGCGACCTGCTGACGGGCGCGGCGGTGGCCGAACTCCTGCTCTACCTGCCCTACCTGCTGGCCTTGCTGACCGCGGCCGTCCTGGTGATCATCTGGACCTGGCGGGTGCGGAAGAACCTCGAGGCGTTCCCGGGCGCCCTGCCGACGATGGGCCCGGGGTGGGCGATCGCCGGTTGGCTGGTGCCGTTCGCCAACTTCGTCGTGCCGGCGCGGGTGGTCGGCAACGTGGCCCGGGACAGCCTGTGGCGTCGTAGCGCCCCGGGACTGGTCGGGCTCTGGTGGGCCGCCTGGCTGGTGTTCACCCTCGGCGAGCGGGTGGTGAGCAAACTCGACGACCAGCGGTACGCGCGGCTGACCGAGTGGCCCCGCAACGACGCGGAGTTCGCCACGTACGTCCGCTACTACCAGGACGCGATCGGCCCGCGGCTGGTCCCGCTGGCGGCCTGCCTGGTCGCCGGGGTTGCGTTCGTCGTGCTGATCCGGCGGATCTCCGCCGCCCAGCAGGACCGGATCGCCCGGGCCGTGCCGGCCTGGCCGGTCGCCCCCGGCTGGCCCGGCGCGCCCGCCGGGTACGCCCCCGGCTACCCGACGCAGCCCGTCACCGGGCCGTCGCCGCAGGTCGCGACCGATCCGACCGTGGCGTCGCCGCCGGTTCCCCCGGGTGCGGGTGGCACGATCAAGGCATGACGGAACTGGTCGGTCTCGCCGACGTACAGGCCGCGCGGGAGCTGCTCGCCGGCGTCACCCGCACCACCCCGCTGGAGCCGTCCCGGCCGCTCAGCGCCGTGCTGGGCGGTCCGGCGTGGCTGAAGTGCGAGAACGTGCAACGCGCCGGGTCGTACAAGGTGCGCGGGGCGTACGTGCGGATCTCCCGGCTCTCGGCCGAGGAACGGGAACGCGGCGTGGTCGCGGCGAGCGCCGGCAACCACGCCCAGGGGGTAGCGCTCGCCGCCGGCCTGGTCGGCACCCACGCCACGGTCTTCATGCCGGTCAACGCGCCGCTGCCCAAGGTCGCCGCCACCAAGGGGTACGGCGCCACGGTCGAGTTCGTCGGCAACACGGTGGACGAGTCGCTGGTCGCGGCGCAAACCTTCGCCGATCGGACCGGGGCGGTGTTCATCCACCCGTTCGACCACGCGGACGTGATCGCCGGGCAGGGCACCGTGGCGCTGGAGATTCTCGAACAGTGCCCGGACGTGAAGACCATCGTCACCGGGGTGGGCGGCGGCGGCCTGATCTCCGGGATGGCGGTCGCGGCCAAGGCGCTGCGTCCCGACGTACGGGTGATCGGGGTGCAGGCGGCCAGCGCCGCCGCCTTTCCGCTCTCGCTCAAGGCCGGCGAGCCGGTACGCCTGCCGTCGTTCTCGACGATCGCCGACGGCATCGCGGTCGGCCGGCCCGGCGACCTCACCTTCACCCATGTCCGCAAGCTGGTCGACGAGATCGTCACGGTGTCCGAGGAGGACATCTCCCGGGCCCTGCTGATGCTGCTGGAACGCGGCAAGCAGGTGGTGGAGCCGGCCGGGGCGGTCGGGGTGGCGGCGCTGCTGGCCGGCGCGGTGGAGGTGCAGGCGCCGGTGGTGGCGGTGCTCTCCGGCGGCAACATCGACCCGCTGCTCATGCTCCGGGTGATCGAGCACGGCCTGGCGGCGGCCGGCCGCTACCTGCGGGTGACGGTGCGCTGCACCGACCGGCCGGGTCAGCTCGCCTCGCTGCTCAGCGAGATCGCCGAGCACCGGGCCAACGTCGTGGACGTGGAGCACCAGCGGGCCAACCCGCACCTGCGCCTGGGCGAGGTGGAGGTGGCGCTCTCGGTGGAGACCCGCGGGGTGGAGCACTCGGACACGCTGATCAGCGCCCTGCGGGCCAGCGGCTACCAGGTGGTCTTCGCCGCCGAGTCGTGACCCGCCCGGGCCCCGCGACGACGCGACCGCCCCGGCCGGTGGGCCGGGGCGGTCGGGGCGGGTCGGAGTGTGGCTCGGGTCCGAGGAGGGCCTGTCAGCCTCGGTCGGGTCGGACCCGAGCCGTCCGGCGCGGGTCCGGAGGGCGGTCAGCCGGAGAACGGCTCGAACTTGACCACGGTCACCTTGATGTCGGCGCCGCTGGGCGCCGTGTAGGTGCAGGTCTGGCCGGCCTTGCCGCCGAGGATCGCCTTGCCGAGCGCGGACTCGGGGCTGTAGACGGTCAGGTCGGTGGTGGAGGCGATCTCCCGGGAGCCGAGCAGGAAGGTCTCCGTGTCGTCGGCGTCGTCGTCGAAGTAGATCGTCACGACCATGCCCGGCGACACCGCGTCGGCGGCGGGGGCCTCGCCGACCTTGGCGGTGCGGAGCAGTTCCTTCAGGTAGAGGATGCGTCCCTCGGCCTTGCCCTGCTCCTCACGGGCGGCGTGGTAGCCCCCGTTCTCCCGCAGGTCGCCCTCCTCGCGCCGGGCGTTGATCTCGGCGGCGATGACCGGCCGGTTGGCGATCAGTTCGTCGAGCTCGGCCTGGAGGCGGTCGTACGCGTCCTGGGACAGCCAGGTGGCGGACGCCCCGTTGCCATTGGTGGACACAGGCGGTCTCCTCGGTTGGTGCGGACTGGCTGACAGGTGAACCACCAAGTTACCAGTGCCGGGCACGTCGGGGTGTCGCCGATCACCCCCGGTGCCGGCGGCGGGACCGGGGGTGCGGGGCCGGCCGGGTCAGCCGGCGGGCCGGCAGCGCAGCACCTCGCCGACGAACGGGCGCGCGCTGGTCGGCACCTCCTGCCGGGCGGTGACGTGGCGCTGGCCGGGGCGGGCGGTCACGGTGGCCTCGACGTGCCCGACCTCGGCGCCGTCGTGGGAGCGGGCCCGCAGCAGGCAGGTCGCCGAGCCGCCCGGCGGCACGGTGACCCGGAAGTCGACCACCACCCGGGTGTCGGTGATCCCGGTGTAGGTGATCACCTCAGCCCGGTACTCCGGGTCGCCGTACTGCTGGTAGAGCTTGGCGGCGAACAGCCCGAGGATGGCCAGCAGGACGGCCACCACCAGGGCGAGCAGGAGTGGCCGGCGGCGGCCGGGCTCGCGGCGGCGGCCGTACCGCCCGGGCGGGAAGACCGGCGTGCCCGGGGTGATTGTGGCGTGCGTCTCGCTCACCGGCGGGTATCTCCTGGCGTTGTTGTCGGCGGCATCGGCAAGAATGGCAGAGTCCATCTTCCCAGCCCGGCGCTGAGCCAAGGATGGCAGGTCGGCCGAGTGGCCGACCAGCCGCCGCGGGGGTCTCGGCGGGCGCGGGGGGAGATTCCGGCAGGTCAGCCGGTCCGGCCCGGAGGGGCCTGGTCCGGCCGGCACAGACGAGGAGCGCCGAAGGTGGCAGAGCAGCTGCGTCTCATGGCGGTGCACGCCCATCCTGACGACGAGTCGAGCAAGGGCGCCGCGACCACGGCGAAATATGTCGCCGAGGGGGTCGACGTCCTGGTCGTCACCTGCACCGGCGGCGAGCGGGGGAGCGTGCTCAACCCCAAGATGGACCGCCCGGACGTGTGGGCCAACATCGCCGACATCCGCCGCGCCGAGATGGACGCGGCCCGGGCGATCCTCGGCATCGAGCAGGCCTGGCTCGGCTTCGTCGACTCCGGCCTGCCCGAGGGCGACCCGCTGCCGCCCCTGCCCGAGGGCTGCTTCGCCCTGCAGGACGTCGAGACCGCCGCCGCCCCGCTGGTGCGGCTGATGCGCCAGTTCCGTCCGCACGTCGTCACCACGTACGACGAGGAGGGCGGCTACCCGCACCCCGACCACATCATGACCCACCAGGTGACCGTGGCCGCCTTCGAGGCTGCCGGCGACCCGGAGCGGCACCCGGAGCTGGGCGAGCCCTGGCAGCCGCTGAAGCTCTACTACGACATCGGCTTCTCCCGGGCCAAGATCATGGCGCTGCACGAGGGGATGCTCGCCGCCGGCCTGGAGTCCCCGTACGGCGAATGGATGAAGCGCTGGGAGGACCGGCCGGACAAGGGCGGCCGGATCACCACGCGGGTGGAGTGCGCCGAATACTTCCCGGTGCGGGACGACGCGCTGCGCGCCCACGCCACCCAGATCGACCCGGACGGCTTCTGGTTCCAGGTGCCGATGGACCTCCAGCAGCGCGCCTGGCCGACCGAGGACTACCAGCTCGCCCGCTCGCTGGTGGACAGCCCGCTGCCCGAGTCCGACCTCTTCGCCGGGGTCCGCGAGACGGCCCATGCCCGCTGATCCGGCGACGGCGTACCCTGGTGGGCAGTCGCACATCGGAGGAACACCATGCTGACCACCGCCCAGGTGCTCGCGGAGAACAACTTCGGTGACACCCGTTCGGGTGGTCTGGCCGGTCCGATGGGCCTCTTCCTCATCGTCGCGCTGGCCACCGTCACCGTCCTGCTGATCCGCAACATGAACGCCCGGCTGCGCCGGCTGCCCGACCGGTTCCCGCCGCAGCCCGCCCCGGCCGACCGAGGCCGGGCCGACGCCGCAGTCGTCGATCCGACAGACGGGACCGTCTCGCAGGAATCACCCGCGGAGTCTCCCAACGGCTCCCAGCAGCGCCGAAACGGGTAGTCGGCGCGTGAATCACGTCGAAGCCGGCCGTCGCCCCCTGTTGCGACCACCGGCTTTGGCTTAGCCTTCCGCCGGGGGACCGAAAGTCCCTGAGCCGTGCGCGGAAGGGGGGCGCCGATGTCCGTGGCAGCAGCGGTCACCCACCGTGCCCTCGGACCGCCGGCCGATTGGGTGGGCCCGTGACCTCCGGCAGGGACGCTCATCCCCCTGACCGGCTCGGCCTGCGCGGCACGCCGGCCGGGGTCCTCCTGGTGACCGCCGCCGTCGCGGCCACCGCGCTGGGTGCCGCGGTGCTCGGGCTCACCGTCCCGACGTCCCTCCCGGCCGACGACCCGGTGCCGGCGCCGGCCCGGTTCGCCCTCGCGGTCGCCGTGTTCGCCGTCGCCCAGCTGGCCCGCCTGCGGTTCCGCACCGCCGCCGGCATGGTCAGCATCACCTGGGGCGAGGCCGCCCTCATCGTCTGCCTCTACCTCGTACCGGCCGGTTGGCTGCCGGCTGCGGCTTTGCTCGGCGCCGGGGGCGCCTGGACCGCGATGTCCCTGTGCGCCGACCGGCGGCCGGTGCTGGAGCTGGTCCGGATCGCCGGCTCGCTGACCGCCGCCACCGCCCTCGCCGCCGCGGTGGCCAGCGCGCTCGGCCGGCCGATGCTCGCCGCGCCGACCCCGGAGCTCGCCCTCGCGCTGATCGCCGGCTCGGTGACCTATCTGCTCACCACCGCGTGGCTGGGGGGTGCGAGCCTCGCGCTGCGGCACGGCATTCCGATCGGCCCGCCGCTGTTCGCCGCGCTCCGCGGCAAGCTGCTCATGTTCGTCGGCAACGTGGCGGTCGGCCTGGTGGTGGTCGCGCTGCTGGAGCTGGACCCGCGCTGGCTGCTGCTCCTGCCGCCGCCGCTCTGGCTGCTCCAGCAGACCTACCGGCACCGGCTCCGGGGCGACCAGGAGCGCCGCACCTGGCGGGCGTTCGCCGAGGCCACGGCGGCGCTCAACCAGCTCGACGAGCGGGGGGTGGCGACCGCCGCGGTGACCGGCGCCCTCTCGCTCTTCGGTGCCGAGCTGGTCGAGGTGGACGTCGCCCGGGACGACGGCCGGTGGCGGCGCTACCGCGCGGACACCGGAGGGCAGATACGGGACCGGGAGGTGCCACCTCCGGCCCTGGCCGAGTCCGGCGAGCACGAGCTGGCGCGGTCGCTGACCGTGGGCAGCGTGGAGGTGGGGCAGCTGCGCGTCCACTTTCCCCGGTCCGCGCCGCCCACCGCCCGGGAACGCGACGGCGTGGCCGCGTTCGGCGACGCGCTGGCCGCCGCCCTGCACGACGCGGCCACCCACCGCGAGTTGCGGCTGGTCACCGCCCGCTCCTCGTACGAGGCGGTGCACGACCAGCTCACCGGGCTGCTCAACCGGGCGGCCATGCTCACCAAGGGCGACCAGGCGTTGCGGCAGCTCGCGCACGACCACCCGGTCGCGCTGCTGCTGCTCGACGTCAACCAGTTCAAAGAGGTCAACGACACCCTCGGGCACGCCGCCGGGGACCAGCTGCTGCGGCTGACCGCGAATCGGCTGGCCGCCCTGGGCCGCCGCGGCGACCTGCTCGGGCGGCTCGGCGGCGACGAGTTCGCCGTGCTGCTGACCGCGGTCCCGGTGGTCGACGACCGCGCGGCCCCGATCACGTACGCGCTGCGCCAGGCCCGGGAGATCGCCGAGCGGCTGGCCGCGCCGACCGAGGTGGCCGGGGTGCGGATGTCCGTCGAGGTGGCCGTCGGGGTGGTGGTCGCCGCCGCGGGCGCCGCGGACATGACCGAGCTGCTGCGCCGGGCCGACATCGCCATGTACCAGGCGAAGGAGGGCGGCGGCAGCGTCGCCGCGTACGACAGCTCCCGGGACGCGGCCAGCACCGACCACCTGGCACTGCTGGCCGAGCTGCGCGAGGCCCTGGAGGCCGACGACCAGCTCGTGCTGGCCCTGCAGCCGGCGGTGGACCTGGCCACGGGCGCCCCGACCGGGGTGGAGGCGCTGATCCGCTGGCGGCACCCGCGCCGCGGCTGGCTCGGTCCGGCCGACTTCATCCGACCGGTGGAGAACAGCGAACAGCTCGGCGCCTTCACCCGGTACGTGCTGGACAAGGCCCTCGCGGTGGCCGCCGGGTGGGCCCGCGAGGGCCTCGAGGTGCCGATCTCCGTGAACCTCTCGGCGCGCAGCCTGCTCGACCCGCGACTGCCCGGGGAGATCGCCGACGCGCTGCGCCGGCACCAGGTCCCGCCGCACCGGCTGGTCCTGGAGATCACCGAGACGGTGGTGATGAGCGAGCTGGAGGTCATCGACGAGGTGCTGGCCACCCTGCGGTCGATGGGGGTGCAGCTCGCGGTCGACGACTTCGGCACCGGCTTCTCGTCGCTGACCTTCCTGACCCGGATCGCCGTCGACGAGCTGAAGGTCGACCGCTCCTTCGTCATCCGGATGGCCGACTCCCCGGAGGCGGCGGCGATCGTGCGGACCACCGTCGGGCTCGCCCACGAGCTGGGGCTGCGGGTGGTGGCCGAGGGGGTGGAGACCGCCGAACAGCGGACCGCCCTGGCCGAGCTGGGCTGCACCGCCGCGCAGGGCTACCACTTCTTCAAGCCGATGCCGGCCGACAAGATCGGCGCGGTGCTGGGGTCGCTGCGCGACGGCGCCCAGGGCAACGTCTTCCCGCTCCGCGCCGACGGCGCCTCCTGACCGGCACCACCGGCGGTGGCCGCCGGGGCTGGATATGGTCGTCGGGTGAACCGACTTGCCGAGGCCACCTCGCCGTACCTGCTCCAGCACGCCGACAACCCGGTCGACTGGTGGCCCTGGTGCGACGAGGCGTTCGCCGAGGCGAAGCGGCGCGACGTGCCCGTGCTCATCTCGGTCGGTTACGCCGCCTGCCACTGGTGCCACGTGATGGCGCACGAGTCGTTCGAGAACGAGGGCGTCGCCCAGCTCATGAACGAGGACTTCGTCTGCGTCAAGGTGGACCGGGAGGAGCGCCCGGACGTCGACGCCGTCTACATGACCGCCACTCAGGCGATGACCGGGCAGGGCGGCTGGCCGATGACGGTCTTCGCCACCCCGGACGGCACCCCCTTCTTCTGCGGCACCTACTTCCCCCGGCCGAACTTCATCCGCCTGCTCGGCTCGGTCGCCAGCGCCTGGCGGGACCAGCGGGAGGCGGTGCTGCGGCAGGGCGCCGCCGTGGTCGAGGCGATCGGGGGCGCCCAGGCCGTGGGTGGGCTCACCGCCCCGCTCACCGCCGACCTGCTCGACGCCGCCGCCGCGCAGCTCGCCGAGGAGTACGACGAGACGAACGGCGGCTTCGGCGGGGCGCCCAAGTTCCCGCCGCACATGAACCTGCTCTTCCTGCTCCGGCACCACCAGCGCACCGGCTCGGCGCGGAGCCTGGAGATCGTCCGGCACACCTGCGAGGCGATGGCCCGGGGCGGCCTGCACGACCAGCTCGCCGGCGGGTTCGCCCGCTACTCGGTGGACGGCCACTGGACTGTGCCGCACTTCGAGAAGATGCTCTACGACAACGCGCTGCTGCTGCGGGTCTACACCCAGCTCTGGCGGCTCACCGGGGACCGGCTGGCCCGGCGGGTGGCCCGGGATACCGCCCGGTTCCTCGCCGACGAGCTGCACCGGCCCGGCGAGGGCTTCGCCTCTGCGCTGGACGCCGACACCCAGGGCGTCGAGGGTCTCACCTACGTCTGGACCCCGGCCCAGCTCGTCGAGGTGCTGGGGGAGGAGGACGGCCGCTTCGCCGCCGACCTGTTCGGGGTGACCGAGGAAGGCACCTTTGAGCACGGCACCAGCGTGTTGAAGCTGGCCCGGGACGTGGACGACGCCGATCCGGCGGTCCGGGCCCGCTGGCAGGACGTGGTCGGCCGGCTGCTCGCCGCGCGGGACACCCGCCCCCAGCCGGCCCGGGACGACAAGGTGGTGGCCGCCTGGAACGGGCTGGCGATCACCGCGATCGCCGAGTTCCAGCAGGTCGCCGCCCTCTACGCGTCGCCCGACGAGGAGGACGCCAACCTCATGGAGGGGGTCACCATCGTCGCCGACGGCGCGATGCGCGACGCCGCCGAGCACCTGGCGAGCGTGCACATCGTGGACGGGCGGCTGCGCCGGGTCTCCCGGGACAAGGTGGTCGGCGAGCCGGCCGGCGTGCTGGAGGACCACGGCTGCGTGGCCGAGGCGTTCTGCGCCCTGCACCAGCTCACCGGCGAGGGACGCTGGCTGACCCTGGCCGGGCAGCTGCTCGACGTGGCACTGGCCCGGTTCGCCGCCCCGGACGGCGGCTTCTACGACACCGCCGACGACGCCGAGCGCCTGGTCACCCGGCCGGCCGACCCCACCGACAACGCCACGCCGTCCGGCCGGTCGGCGATCGTCGCGGCGCTGGTCGCGTACGCGGCGCTGACCGGGGAGACCCGCTACCGGGAGGCGGCCGAGGCCGCGCTGTCGACGGTGGCGCCGATCGTCGGCCGGCACGCCCGGTTCACCGGGTACGCGGCCACGGTCGGCGAGGCGCTGCTCTCCGGGCCGTACGAGATCGCGGTGGTGACCGACGACCCGGCGGGCGACCCGCTCGTCGCGGCCGCCCACCGGCACGCCCCGCCCGGGGCGGTGGTGGTGGCCGGCCGGAGCGACCAGCCGGGCGCGCCGCTGCTGGCCGACCGGCCGGCGGTGGACGGGCGGTCGACCGCGTACGTCTGCCGCGGGTTCGTCTGCCAGCGGCCGGTGACCTCGGTCGACGAGCTGGTCGCCCAGTTCGGCTGAGCGGTCACGGCCAGAGCAGCTCCCGAGCCCAGCCGTCCCCGCCGCGGCGGTAGCGCAGCCGGACGTGCCGGCGGTCCCGGTCGGCCTGCCAGAACTCGACGGTCTCCGCGGTGACCGAGTAGACCGTGTGCGCCTCGGCGATCAGCCCGGGGTCGGCGGCCAGCCGGGCCCGCACCTCGGCCAGTTCCCGGTCCAGCTCGGCGCGGCCGGTCAGGACGGCGCTCTGCCGGCCGGCGAGGGTCGCGATCCGGGAGCCCTCCGGTCGGGCCAGGAAGTCCCGGCGGGAGACGTCGGGGTCGGCGGGCCGGGCGGTGCCGCGTACCCGGACCTGCCGCCCCTGCTCGCGCCAGTGGAAGCTCAGCGCTATCCGGGGGTTGCCGGCGAGCTGCCGCCCCTTGGCGCTGGTCGCCGTGGTGGCAAAGTGCCAGCCCTCGTCGTCGAGGTCCTTGAGGATCAGCACCCGTGCGTCGGGCGCGCCGTCGGCGTCGACCGTCGAGACGGTCATCGCGTGCGGCTCGTCGACGCCGGCGGCGATCGCCCCGGCCAGCCAGGAGGCGAAGAGCGGTACCGGCGCGTCGGGCGCGTCGGCGGGATCGAACGGGGGCATCTCGTGCGCGAGCACGGGAAGCCCGCGCAGCAGGTCGCGGGTACTCATGACCTGATCATGTCAATCGGCGGCCGGTGACATCGTCCCGCGGTCTCCGCCGGTCCGGTCCGCCGGCCGCAGCGGCCCGGGCAGGGCGTCGAACCACTCCAGCACGGCCCGCTCGTAGGCCAGCCCGAAGCGCAGCGTCGCCACGGAGTACGGATCGATCTCGTCCGCCTCCGCCGGCAGCGCGGCGGCCACCTGCTCGTACTCCACGAGCCGGGCGGCGTGGGCGGTCCGGTGCCCGGCCAGGTACTCCGCCAGCCGTTCGGGTGGGAGGTGCCGCCCGAAGAGCACCGTCAACAGCAGTGGAAAACGGATGCTCTCCGCCGCCGGCGGCTTTGCGGCCCACTCGGCGAACGTGGCGCGGCCGGCTTCGGTGATTTCGTACGGCTGCCGGTCGCGCCGCCCTCGTGCGCCGGCCCGGACCAGCCCGGCGGACGCCATCGCGGTCAACTCGCGGTAGACCTGGCTCTGGGTCAGCGACCAGAACGCGCCGATCCGCTGCTGGGCGTACTCGACCAGGTCCCAGCCGGTCATCGGACCCTCGTGCAGGAAACCCAGGAGGGAAGCGGCGGTGGCGTTCAACGGCCGGTCCGGCATGGGTGGGCACTCCTTCTCGACTCGCTTGACATCCCATTGTGTCAGGTCGCATGCTGGCCCTATCGACATCCCATTGTGGGAGGTCGACGAGCGGGGGGAGATCGTCATGCGCACGTTCCTGGTCGTCGTCCACGCCCTCAGCGGCACCACCGGGCTGCTGCTTGCGCTGCCAGTGCTGCTCGCTCCGAAGCGGCGGGGCCGCCACAGCCGGCTCGGTTGGGCCTATGCCCTCGCCGCCGTCGGGCTCAGCCTCAGCGCGCTTGGCCTGTTCGCCCTCGATCCGGCGCGGCTGTGGGGACTTGCCATTCTCGGCGCGCTCACCCTGGGCTGGCTGATCGGCGGGCTCTGGGTCGCCCGCCGCCGCCCGCGTCGCCTCGGCGCCCGCGGTTGGCGGATCTGGCACCTCAACCTGATGGGCAGTACGGTGATCGCCTTCGTCACCGGCTTCGCCGTACAGATGACCGATGGCAACCTGATCGCCTGGTTCGCGCCCACCGTGATCGGCTCGGGGTTGATCGCTCGGCGTACCGCTCGCGAGGTGGTCCGTCGCCCGCGCCCTGTCGTGGTCCACTCCGCCTGAATTTGCCGGTCCGCTCCGTGGACCTCGCGGCTGGCAGCGCCGGCCGCCCGGATAGGCTGGCGGCGCTATGGATTCCCGTACCGGACTGCCTGTCGTCGGCATGGTGGGCGGTGGCCAGCTGGCCCGGATGACCCACCAGGCCGCCATCGCCCTCGGCCAGTCACTGCGCGTGCTGGCGCTCGCCCCGGACGACGGCGCCGCGCTGGTCGCGGCCGACGTCCAGTACGGCGACCACACCGACCTCGCCGCCCTGCGCACCTTCGCCAAGGGCTGCGACGTGGTCACCTTCGACCACGAGCACGTGCCCACCGAGCACATCCGCGCCCTCGCCGACGAGGGGGTGAAGCTCTTCCCGCCCGCCGACGCGCTGCTGCACGCCCAGGACAAGCGGGTGATGCGCGAGCGGTTGGGCGAGCTGGGCGCGCCGAACCCGGCCTGGCAGCCCGTCGAGCAGCCCGCGGACCTGGTCGCCTTCGGCGCGGAGGTCGGCTGGCCGGTGGTGCTCAAAGCGGCCCGGGGCGGCTACGACGGCCGGGGCGTCTGGCTGGTCGAGGACGCCGTCCAGGCCGAGGAGCTGGCCACGACCCTGCTCGCCGGGGGCACCCCGTTGATCGTCGAGGAGCGGGTCGCGCTGCGCCGGGAGCTGGCCGTGCAGGTGGCCCGCTCGCCGTTCGGGCAGGTCGCCGCGTACCCGGTGGTGGAGACGGTGCAGCGGGACGGGATCTGCGTCGAGGTGCTGGCCCCGGCGCCCGGCCTGCCGGAGGAGCTGGCGGTCGCCGCCCAGCAGCTCGCCATCGACCTGGCCACCGCGCTCGGCGTGATCGGCCTGCTGGCGGTGGAGCTGTTCGAGGCTCCCGGTGGCCTGGTGGTCAACGAGCTGGCCATGCGGCCGCACAACTCGGGGCACTGGACCATCGAGGGGGCCCGGACCTCGCAGTTCGAGCAGCATCTGCGGGCGGTGCTGGACTACCCGATGGGGGACACCTCGCTCACCGCGCCGGTCGTGGTGATGGCGAACGTGCTCGGCGGCGAGCCGGGCGGGATCTCCATCGACGAGCGGCTGCACCACCTGTTCGCCGCCGAGCCCGGGGCCAAGGTCCACCTGTACGGCAAGCAGGTGCGACCGGGCCGCAAGATCGGGCACGTCACGGTGCTCGGCGACGACCTGGACGACGTACGGGCCCGGGCCGCGCGAGCCGTCCGCTGGCTGCGCGAGGGACACGAGTGAGTGCGAGGAGTGGGCTTGCGGGCCCCGCAGTCGCGAACGAAGGGAAGACCGGAGTGAGCACCGTCGGGCTGATCATGGGCAGCGACTCGGACTGGCCGACCATGAAGGCCGCTGCCGAGGCGCTGGACGAGTTCGCGGTGCCGTACGAGGTCCAGGTCATCTCGGCGCACCGGACCCCGGTGAAGATGATCGAGTACGGCCGCGACGCTGCGGGCCGGGGCGTCAAGGTGATCATCGCGGGGGCCGGTGGCGCGGCTGCCCTGCCGGGCATGGTCGCCTCGGTCACCCCGCTGCCGGTGATCGGGGTGCCGGTGCCGCTGAAGCACCTGGACGGGATGGACTCGCTGCTGTCCATCGTGCAGATGCCGGCCGGCGTGCCGGTGGCCACGGTCTCCATCGGCAACGCGCGCAACGCCGGGCTCCTCGCGGTGCGCATCCTGGCCGCGAGCGACCCGGTGCTGCTCAAGCGGATGGCGGACTACCAGGCGAGCCTGGAGGAGTTGGTCGCCGAGAAGGACGGCGCCCTCCGCGCCTCCCTGTCCTGAGAGCGCCAGCCCCTCGAATTCATCTCATGCCGCGTAGGGCGGTCTGCAGGCGTTCCTGGGCGCGGCGGCGGCGCTCGTTGCTCGCGCCGAGCACCAGCAGGATGAAGCCGACCGGGATCAGCACCAGCCACGGGCCGAGGCTGAACAGCGCGTGCACCGCCGCGACCGCGGTGACCGTGGCGCCGACGATCACCGGCGCCTGCTGCCGGGTCATCGAGCCGAAGATCAGCACCGCCACCGCGCCGAGCAGCAGCAGGACCTGCCGCAGCATGCTGGAGTCGGTGGCCACCACGATCGCCAGCGTGGGCAGGAACGCGGCGACCAGGGCCGGCCCGTACGCCACCCAGCTCGACAGGTCGGGGCGGTGGCGCAGCTCCAGCACGCCCACCAGCAGGGCGAGCGCGGCGAACGGCAGGGTGTACGCCTCGGGCAGCGCCACGTCGGCCACCCGCATCAGGATCCACCAGGCGCTGATCTCGCAGGCCACCACCGACCAGAACAGGATCCGCCGCTCCACCGGCCGGCGGCCGGGCCGGCTGGCCGCCACCCCGAGTACGGCGCCCCAGGCGGCCAGCAGCGCGGCGATGTGCCGCGGCGAGTCGTACGCCAGGGCCAGCGCGATGAGCGCGGCCGCGTAGCCGCTCCACTCCACGGTGGCCGCCTCCCGGTACGCCTCGGGACGGCGCAGCCGGGGCAGGGTGGCGGCGAAGACCTGGAGTGCCGCCCCGACCGCCAGCACCCCGAACGCCGACCAGACCGCGGCGAGACCGGCCACCAGCCCGAGGGTGAGCACGAACAGTTCGGCCATCAGCGAGGCGAAGAGCCAGCCCAGGATGCGGGCCCGCTGGGTGGTGCCGAAGAGCGCGGCGACCACGCCGACGCCCACCGCCCCGCCGAGCGTGAAGAGGGTCAGCTGCCGGGTGGCGAGGCTGCCGGCCAGTCCCGCGCCCCCGGCGGCCAGCCCGATCGCGAAGACCAGCACCCGGGCGACCCGGATCGAGCGGGCCGGTTCGACCAGCGGCGGCGGCGGGGTGAGCGCCAGCCCGAGCATGGCCAGCGTGAAGACCGCCAGCCCGGCCAGCGCGCTCTCCGGCCAGCCGTGGCCCAGCGCCGCCGGCGTGATCAGCAGGGTGACGGCCGCGCCCGGCAGCACCACCGGCACGGCCCGGGACCGCCGACCGCCGCTGAACCCGATCGCGGCGAGCGCCGCCGTGGCGGTGAGCAGCAACGCGGTGAGCACGTGGGTGGGATCCACCGCCTCGGGGGGCGGGGTACGCAGTCCGGGCGGCGGCCCCTGCCACACCCGGGACAGCACCTGCATCGGCTGTACCAGGGCGACCAGCAGCGGCGGCGCGAGGGTCACCAGGGCCAGGGCGACCGGCAGCACCGCCGCCGCGAGGGCCCCGGCCGCCGGGTTGACCCGCCAGCGCAGCTCCGAGCCGTCGTCGGGCCACCGGCGCAGCGCCCCGTTCAGCAGCACCGACCAGCGGCGTACCGGCTGGGCGGAGCCGGCCGGCGGGACGGTGGCCGCCCGGATCAGCTCCGCGAGCACGCCGAGCAGCGCCGCCGCGGCCGCGTACACCCCGGAGGGCAGGTGGGTGAGCACGGCGGCGACCGCGCTGATCGTGCCGCCGCCGACCACGGCCACGCTCGCGAACGGCAGATACTGCGGGACCTGCCGGCGCACCGCCGCCACCGCGGCCAGCCCGATGCTGGAGGCGGCCAGCGCGGCGGTCAGCACCACCTGCGGTGACCGGCCGAACTCGGCGGCCAGGGCGGCCACCGCCCCGGGCAGCGCGAGCAGGGCGGCACCCGCCGCCGCGCCACCCACCTGCACGAGATGCGCCGGCATCCCCTCGGTGCGTACGTCCTCGACCACGGCCGGCGCCAGCGCCCGGGCCAGGGCCGCCACCACCACGCCGATCAGCGCGATGCTGCCCAGGGCCAGCGCGGTGGTCCACGGGCGGACCAGCCCGGCCCCCGCGGCGTGCAGGGCGACCACCCCGGCCACGGTGGCCCGGGACAGTGCGGCACGCGGATCCGCCGCCGCCACCGCCGCGGTGCCGAAGACGGTGGCGGCCATCGCGCCCACCAGCACCGGGGACCACCAGGGCAGGTCGAAGGCGGCCGGGGTGCCGATGGTGGCGAGCACGGCGGCCGCCCCGGCCACGTCGTACTTCCAGGGCGGCGGCAGCAGGATGCCGGCGGCCACCGCCAGCATGGCGAGCGCGACCGGAGCCTGCCAGGTCGCCCCGCCGACCGGGGCGGCCGGCCAGCCGCTCAGGTCACCGGCCCAGATCGGACCCGGGGTGGCCAGTACACCGACCCCGCCCCGCAACGCGCTCCAGCCGGCGATCAGACCGATCACCGTGCCGCCGAGGGCGATGCCGAGGATCGGACCGCGTCGCCACTCCTCGGGCATCGCCCGGGCCGCGACGGCGACCACCAGCACCAGCGCGGCCGCGACCACCAGCTGGCCGCCCGGTGCCAGCACGGCGGCGATCCGGACCAGGGTGGCGATGAGCGCCGCCGTGGTGGCGGCCAGGGCCAGGTCGGAACCGTCCAGGGACAGGTCGGAGCGGCGGCCGGCGTCGATCCTGGGGGCCAGCGCCAGCAGCGCGGCGGCGAGCAGCAGCAGGCCACCCACCCAGGCGTCGGCGGTGGTGGCGCCCGGCGCCCCGAACGCGGCCGTGGCCACCCCCACCGCGCCCAGCACGGTGCCGACCGCGTGCGGCGCGCTGAGGCGCCGCTGGGCGACCTGGACGACGGCGGCGTGGCCGAGGGTGACGCAGACGCCGAGGAAGCTGGCGGCGAGGATCGGGACGGTGACCTCGCGGAGGTTCGCCGGAGTGGCGGCCGGGGCGGTCGGCTCGGTGGCGGCGACGAAAGCGGCGACCGCCCCGGGCAGGGCGAACGCGGCTCCGCCGGCCGCCCAACCGGACACCGTGTCGGCCGCGACGGCGATCCGTACCCGGGGTGCGAGGGAGACCAGCGCGCCGGCCAGGAAGAGCAGGGTCAGCGCGGCGGCGGTGAGTGCGGGCCGGGCGAGCGCGGCGCCGGCGCCGAGCAGGCCCAGGCCGGCGCCGGTGACGGCGTGTACCAGCGCCGCCCGTCGGGTGCCGGCGGCGAGCCCCAGCACGCCGATGCCCACCGCGGTCAGCAGCATCGGCCAGCAGGCGGCGGCCCAGCCGAGCCCGAGGGAGGCCGGCACGGCGAGCGCGGTCAGCGCCGCCCCGACCACGGCGAACTCGCGCCCGATGTCCGGCGGCAGGGCGATCACCGCGGCGATCGTGAGCAGCAGGGCGCTCGCGGCGAGCTGCCAGCCGGTCGGCCCGACGGCCGCCGCCAGCTCGCCGTGCCACCGGCTCAGGTCCGCCGACCAGGCGGGCAGCGACGCGCGGACCGGGGCCAGCCCGGCGCGCAGCGCGCCGCCGGCCACCACCAGGCCGCTGACCGTCAGCGCCACCGCCGAGGCGAGCTGCGGGCCGCGCCGGGCGGTTTCCGGTACGGCCCGGACGGCGAGCCCGGTCAGCGCGATGACCGCGGCGATGAGCAGCAGCGACCGGCCGGGGAAGGCGACCGAGGCGACCCGGCCCAGGGCGCCGATCACCGCGAGGGTGACGATGCCGGCGCCCACGTCGGGCAGCGGCGGCCGGCGCAGCACCAGCGTCCCGGCCAGCCCCACGACCGCGGCGAGCAGCAGCACCGCGCCCGCCGCGGCGGCGGCGGGCACCGTGTCGGCGCGCAGCAGGGCGGTGACCGCGTACGCCAGGGCGACGGCGACCGCGATGCCGTGCAGCACCCAGGCCAGCTCGCGCAGCCAGGGCACCGGGCGGGCCGGGGACGCCGCCGGTGCGCCGCCGGCCGGTTCGCCGCCGAGCACCTCGGCGGACTCCTCCGGGTCCGCCTCGGGCCGCTCGTCGGCGGCGCGTTGCCGGGGCGGGGCGGGCGGGGTGGGCAGGTCCCGCCGGACCGGCCGCTCGACGACCACCGCCGAGCGGGCCAGGGCGAGGTCGACGACGGCCACCACGGTCAGCACCAGCGCCCAGCCGGCCGGCCCGGTGATCCGCTCGTACGCCAGCAGCGGCAGCACCGGTTGGGCGGCCAGGACGGTGGCGAACCGGGGGGCGCGCAACCCCGTGGCGTACGCGTACCCGACGGAGACCACGGTGGTGACCAGGAAGATCGACCCGGCGAAGGCCGGCCCGGAGGTGGCGCCGCCGATCCGGTCCACCGCCCACAGCGCGTACCCGGCCAGCGGCAGCAGGAGCAGCCCCACCGAGGCGATCGTCTCGGCGGTCGAGGTGAGCCCCCGGCGGGCCAGCACCGGCGGTGCGAGCAGCATCAGCACCGTCGCCACCAGCAGCACGCCGAGCCGGGCCAGCGCGTCCATCGAGCTGGTGGCGACCGCGGCGAAGACCACCGCCGCGACACCGAGCAGCAGCGCGCCGAGCCCGAGCGGGATGTTCTGCACCTCACGGGAGGACGCCTCCGGCGGGTGCTCCGGGTCGTCCACGTCGAGCCACTGGGGCCGGGTTCGGGAGGGCGGCGGGAGGTCGTCCGGGCCGGGCGGCGGGGTGCCCTGCCGGGGCACCCGGGGCGGCGCGCCGGTGGTGGCCGTGGGCGGGCGTCGGCCGGGGCGGCGGCGCAGCACCCGCCGGGGTCGGCTGGCCTGCTTGACCCGCTCCTCACCGGCGTGCGCGAGGATGTCCCGCTGGAAGAGGGCGGCCTGCATCTTGGCCGCGATCTGCCGCTGCTCGCGGGCGATCTCGGCGTCGCGCGCCTTCATCTCCGCGATCGAGCGCTCGATGTCGGCCAGGTGCTCGGCCCACTGTGGCTGGTCCGCCCCGCAGTGCGGGCAGACCACGGCCGGCTTGATCTCCCGTCCGCACGAGGCGCACCTGAAGGTCTGCACGACATCCTCCGTCCGGCCGGCCCGTGGTACGGACCCCCACTGTCGCAGCATGCCTTGGCGGGGCGCGGATTTCGACCGTTGACGGCGCGTTCGGGGCAACAAAAAGGACGGCCGTGGCGGATCGCCACGGCCGTCCGGTGCGTCAGCGGGTCAGGGGCGGCCCATGCCCCGGTACTCCCAACCCGCCTGGGCCCACAGTGTGGAGTCCAGGCAGTTGCGGCCGTCGACCACCTTGCGGCCGTTGACCAGCTCGCCCAGCGCGACCGGGTCGGCGTTGCGGAACTCGGCCCACTCGGTGAGGACGCAGACCAGGTCGGCGTCGCGGACCGCGTCGGTCATGCTCGCCTCGTACGTCAGCTCCGGCACCGCCCGGCGGGCGTTCTCCATGCCCTGCGGGTCGAACACGCGCACCTCGGCGCCGGCCTTGTCGAGCAGCGCGGCGACGGCGAGGGCCGGGGCGTCCCGGACGTCGTCGGTGTTGGGCTTGAAGGTCGCGCCGAGCACGGCGATCCGGGTGCCGGAGAGGTCGGGCCCGGCCGGCCCGGACCGGCGGCCGAGCAGGTCGGCGGCGAGCTGCACCACCCGGGTACGCCGGCGCAGGTTGATCAGGTCGACCTCGTGCAGGAAGCGCAGCGCCTCCCCGGCGCCGAGTTCCTGGGCGCGGGCCTGGAACGCCCGGATGTCCTTGGGCAGGCAGGCGCCGCCGAAGCCGAGGCCGGCCTGGAGGAAGCGGTTGCCGATCCGGGGGTCGTACCCGATCGAGCGGGCCAGCTGGGTGACGTCGCCGCCGGCGGCCTCGCAGACCTCGGCCATCGCGTTGATGAAGGAGATCTTGGTGGCCAGGAAGGCGTTCGCGGCGACCTTGACCAGCTCGGCGGTGGCGAAGTCGGTGACCACCAGGGGCACCTCGCGGTCCTCGGTGGCGGCCAGGTCGAAGACGCCCTTGTGGGCGGCGTAGAGCATGCCGTTGGCCCACTCGCTCTTGACCCCGACCACGATCCGGTCGGGTCGCAGCACGTCGTCGACGGCGAAGCCCTCCTGGAGGAACTCGGGGCTCCACGCCACCTCGACGCCCAGGTCGGCGGGGGTGTGCTTGCCGACGAGCTGCTCCACCCACTCGGCGGTGCCCACCGGCACGGTGGACTTGCCGACGATCAGCGCCTTGCGGGTCAGGTGCTGGGCCAGGCTGGTCACCGACGCCTCGACGTACGACAGGTCGGCGCCCATGCCGTCGGCCCGCTGCGGGGTGCCGACGCAGATGAAGTGCACGTCGCCGAAGTCGGCGGTCTCCTGGATGTCGGTGCTGAACCGCAGCCGGCCGGCGGCCAGGTTGCGCCGCAGCAGCTCGTCCAGGCCGGGCTCGTGGATCGGGACCTCGCCGGCGTTCAGCTTGGCGATCTTGTCCGCGTCGACGTCGAAGCCGAGCACCTCGTAGCCGAGCTCGGCGTAGCAGATGGCGTACGTCGCACCGAGGTAGCCGGTGCCGAGGAAGGTGACGCGGGGCCGGGCCGCGCCGGAGGGCGGGGTCACCGCCGCGATGGCCGGCACCGGCTGGGTGTTCGGGTACGGGATCGTCACGCCTGTCTCTCCGCTCGCACTGGCGGCGCTTCCTTGCGTCGCAATCTGCTCCGGCGCCTGGCCGGGCACCGAGGGAAGGGATTGTCCTCTTGTCTGAGGGTAGTTGTGTCGCGCGGACGCCTGCCGGGCGCGAGCCTACCCGCCGGTAACGTCTGGCCGGACCCTGTGGCTATATTTCAGTCTGCGGCAGTCGGCGGCCTCCGGGCGCCACAGACTGCGCATGATAGCGGTGAAGGGGAGGGGCCGACATGGCCGCAGAGGAGTCGTTCGACGTCTACCGGTTGCCCGAGGAACACGAGGCGATCCGGGAGGCGGTCCGTGAGGTCTGTGCGGCGAGGGTGGCCCCGCACGCGGCCGAGGCGGATGAGACGGGTGAGTTTCCGAAGGCGTCGTACGACGCGCTGCGGGCCGCCGATTTCCACGCCCCGCACATCCCGGTCGAGTACGGCGGCGCGGGCGCGGACGCCCTGGCCACCGCGATCGTGATCGAGGAGGTGGCCCGGGCCTGCGCCTCGTCCTCCCTGATCCCGGCCGTGAACAAGCTCGGCACCATGCCGCTGCTGCTGGCCGGCTCCGAGGAGCTGAAGCGGAAGTACCTGACCCCGGTCGCCGCCGGCGAGGCGATGTTCTCGTACTGCCTCTCCGAGCCGGAGGCGGGCAGCGACGCCGCCTCGATGACCACCAAGGCGGTCCGCGACGGCGACCACTGGGTGCTCAACGGCGTGAAGCGGTGGATCACCAACGCCGGCGTCTCCGAGTACTACACGGTCTTCGCTGTGACCGATCCCACAGCCCGGTCCAGGGGCATCTCGGCCTTCGTCGTGGAGAAGTCCGACGCCGGGGTCAGCTTCGGCGCCCCGGAGAAGAAGCTCGGGATCAAGGGCTCGCCCACCCGCGAGGTCTACTTCGACAACGTGCGCATCCCGGCGGACCGCATGATCGGCGCCGAGGGCACCGGCTTCGCCACCGCCATGCGCACCCTGGACCACACCCGGGTGACCATCGCCGCCCAGGCCGTCGGCATCGCACAGGGCGCGCTGGACTACGCCAAGGGGTACATCCAGGAGCGCAAGCAGTTCGGCAAGCCGGTCGCCGACTTCCAGGGCATCCAGTTCATGCTCGCCGACATGGGCATGAAGCTGGAGGCGGCCCGCCAGCTCACCTACGCCGCCGCGGGCAAGTCGGAGCGGGGCGACGCGGACCTGACCTACTTCGGCGCCGCCGCGAAGTGCTTCGCCTCCGACGCCGCCATGGAGATCACCACCGATGCGGTGCAGCTCCTCGGCGGGTACGGCTACACCCGCGACTACCCGGTCGAGCGGATGATGCGGGACGCCAAGATCACCCAGATCTACGAGGGCACCAACCAGGTGCAGCGCATCGTCATGGCCCGTCAGCTGCTCAAGGGCTGACCCGGACGACGGCACGATCGGGCGGGCGGGCCGGGTGACCGGCCCGCCCGCGGCGGTCAACGGGTCTCGGTGGTGCCCTCCGGTCGGCCGGCCGCGCGCGGGGGCGCGGACCACGGCGACTCGCCGCCGGTGCGGCGGGGCAGGGGTTCGGTGGGGGTGGGGTCGGGATAGCCCAGGCTGAGTGGGTCGGTGTCCTTCGACGCGTCGCTCGGCGGCCAGTCGCTGAACGGCTGGGAGGTCGTGACCGGCGTGTCGACCGGGGTCAGCTCCGCCTCGGCCGCCGACTGTCCCGGCCACTGCCGCCAGCGCTGCCCGCTGAACACGGCCATCAGCAGCAGCACGCCGATCAGGAACAGCGTGCCGTTCTCCAACGGCTGGCGCAGCGGCAGCGGATCCCCGAGCATCTTCCAGCCCTCGGGGACCCGGTTGCGGACGGTGAACGGCGCGACGAACATCCCGAGGTACGGGACGGCCAGCAGCAGCCCGGTCACCAGCGGACCGAGCGGCGAGAAGCGCAGCGTGGCGAGCAGGCCGAGCAGAATGCCGGCGACGCCCAGATAGACGGCCGGCTCGATCAGGTTGGGCGTGCTGTACGTACCGAGTTCCACCCAGCGGTGGATGGTGCGTCCAGATCCGTCCTGACCGAGAGTGACGAGCACCCAGGTGACGGGCGCCACCACCAACCCGGCGAGGAAGCTCCAGAGATGTCGCATCCGCGCACCGTACCGTTTTCGACATGACAGAGCACCCCTCCGCCCCACCGGGCAAGCCGACCTCGTACTCGCGGGTCACGCTGAGTCGCATCATGACCGCCGTCGATGTCAATCTGTACGGGACCGTGCACGGTGGGGTACTGATGAAGTTCGTCGACGATGTCGCCGGGGCGGCCGCCGCCCGGCACAGCGGGGGCACCGCGGTCACCGCCTCGATCGACGAGATCGTCTTCTCCGAGCCGGTCCGGGTCGGCGACCTGGTGCACGCGCACGCTCAGGTCAACTGGACCGGGCACACCTCGATGGAGGTGGGGGTGAAGGTGGTCGCCGAGCGCTGGGACTCGGCCGAGGACGAGCCGGTCCGGGTGGCCACCGCGTACCTGGTCTTCGTCGGGGTGGACGTGGGCGGCGCACCCCGCCCGGTCCGGCCGGTGCTGCCGGAGACCCCGGAGGACGAGCGCCGCTACCGGGAGGCGGAGATCCGCCGGGCGCACCGCCTCGCCCGGCGCCGGGCGATCCAGGCGCACCGCGCCGGCTGAGGGCGGATCCACACATGCCGGGGTGAGGGGGTGTGGGCCGGCCACGCCCCCTCGGCGGCACCCGGTGCGGACAATGGCCAGGCGAGGTAGGGCAAGATGGCGCCACGGCCCATGCACAGTGTCGTGACGGGGCCTCAGGGAGGGTGGAGCAGTGGGTGACGTGCTGTGGACGCCGCCGGCCGACGTGCGTGAGCGGTCCCGGATCGGCGACTACCTGCGCTGGCTGGCCGAGCACCGGGGGCTGGAGTTCGCCGACTACGACGCGCTGTGGCGCTGGTCGGTGACCGACCTGGACGCCTTCTGGCGGTCGATCTGGGACTACTTCGAGGTGGTCGCGCACACCCCGCCGACCGCCACGCTCGCCGACCGGACCATGCCGGGCACCCGGTGGTTCCCCGGCGCGACGCTCAACTACGCCGAGAACGTGCTGCGGATGCCGGGCCGGGGCGACGACGACCCGGTGGTGGTCGCGCACGGACAGACCCGGGCGCCCGAGACGCTGACCGCGGGGCAGTTGCGCGAGCAGGTCCGCCGGGCGGCGGCCGGGCTGCGCCGGCTCGGCGTCGGCCAGGGCGACCGGGTGGCCGCGTACGCGCCGAACATCCCGGAGACCTTCGTGCTGCTGCTGGCCACGGCCAGCCTGGGCGCGATCTTCTCCTCCTGCGCCCCCGAGTTCGGCACCCGCAGCGTCACCGACCGGTGGCAGCAGATCGAGCCGAAGGTCCTGGTCGCCGTGGACGGCTACCGGTACGGCGACAAGCCGGTCGACCGGCGGGGCGAGGTGGCCGCCATCCGGGCGGCCCTGCCGTCGCTGGCGCACACCGTGAGCATCGCGTACCTGGACCCTTCCGGCGAGGCGCCCGACGGGGCGATCTCCTGGGCCGAGCTGGCGGCGGAGACCGACGAGCCGCTGACCTTCACCCCGGTGCCGTTCGACCACCCGCTCTACGTGCTCTACTCCTCCGGCACCACCGGCCTGCCGAAGCCGATCGTGCACGGCCACGGCGGCATCCTGCTGGAGCACCTGAAGATGCTGGCCCTGCACCACAACCTGGGCCCGGCCGATCGGTTCTTCTGGTTCACCACCACCGGCTGGATGATGTGGAACTTCCTGGTCTCCGGGCCGGCGGTGGGCGCCACGATCGTGCTGTTCGACGGCAACCCGGGCCACCCGGACCTGGGCGCGCTCTGGCGGCTCGCCGCGGAGACCGGCACCACGTACTTCGGCACCTCCGCGCCGTTCCTGCTGGCCTGCCGCAAGGCCAACCTGGTCCCCAAGGCGATCGCCGACCTGTCGACGCTGCGCGGGGTCGGCTCGACCGGCGCGCCGCTGCCCGCCGAGGGCTTCACCTGGGTATACGAGAACGTCGGCGACGCCCTCCAGCTCCAGTCGCTCTCCGGCGGGACGGACGTCTGTACCGGTTTCGTCGGCGGCGTGCCGCTGCTGCCGGTGCACGCCGGCGAGATCACCTGCCGGGCGCTCGGCGCCAAGGTGGAGGCCCGTTCGGCCGACGGCACCCCGGTGATCGGCCAGCTCGGCGAGCTGGTGATCACCGAGCCGATGCCGAGCATGCCGGTGGGCTTCTGGAACGACCCGGAGGGCACCCGCTACCGGGAGGCGTACTTCGAGGTCTACCCGGGCGTCTGGCGGCACGGCGACTGGATCACCGTCAACGAGCGGGGCGGCTGCGTGATCACCGGCCGCTCCGACGCCACCCTGAACCGGGGCGGCGTCCGGCTCGGCACCGCCGAGTTCTACTCGGTGGTCGAGGGGCTCGACGAGGTGGTCGACTCGGTGGTCGTGCACCTGGAGGACGACGAGGGCGGGGCCGGCGAGCTGTTGCTCTTCGTGGTGCTCGCGGAGGGCCTCGAACTGGACGACGAGCTGCGCAAGAAGATCTGCCGCGAGCTGCGTACGGCCCTGTCGCCCCGGCACGTCCCGGACGAGATCCACCAGGTCCGCGCCGTCCCACGCACCCTGAGCGCCAAGAAGCTCGAGGTCCCGGTCAAGAAGATCCTCACCGGCACGCCGGTCGACAGCGCCGCCGCCAAGGGCGCCCTGGCCAATCCCGACTCCCTCGCCGCCTTCGCCGCCTTCGCCCAACGCCGCGCCACCACCGACAACCCCACCCCCGCCTGACCCCCACCCCCACCCCCACCCCCCACCCCCACCCCCGCTCTCGGCGATCTTGCACTTGTGGTGCCCCCAAAAGGGGCGTGATGCCGCAGATCGGCAACCCAAAGTGCAAGATCGCCGGGGTGGGGTGGGGTGGGGTGGGTCAGGTCAGGGTGCGGGTGACCTTTTCGGTGGCGGTGCGGGAGTCGAGGCGGGACGGGTCGAGGTTGGCGCAGAGGACCAGGGTGGCGTCGGCCGCGAGCGGGGTGAGGAGCCAGTCGACCGGGTCCGGGTAGGTGGTCGTGTCCACCAGGATGCGGTCGCCGGGGGTGAGGCAGAGCTCCGTGGCCCGGGCCTCCGCGCGGGCCAGCAGCGCCGCGTCCGCCTCGCCACCCTGGGGGTACGGGGTGAAGTGGTCACCGTGCCCGCGTACCGCCGAGACGAAGTCGGCGAAACCGGCCGGCACCGCCCGCATCGGCAGGGCGAACGGGTCCAGCGCCAGCGCGTACCGCTCCCCGGCCGACCACCGGTCTGCCGCGTCGACCCTCGACGCGGCGGCGAAGAGCACGTCCACGTCGCCCGGGGCGTCGACCACGGTCAGCTTCGCCGACCAGCAGCCGAGCAGCACGGCGGCGGTCTGCCAGTGCGGGGGCAACAGCACGGCGGCCGTGTCGCCGGGCCCGAGGCCGACCTCGTCGACGATCAGGTTGGCCGTCTTGGCCACCCAGTTCGCGCAGGTCGCGCCGGACAGTTCGGTGCGCTCGCCGGTGGCGTCGTCGTACCAGGTCAGCAGCGGTCGGGTGGGATCGGTCGCGATCGCGTCGGCGAACACCCGGGCAATGTTGTCGGCCATCGGCGCGAACGATACGCGGTCCGGGTCCGTACTCGATGACAACGACAAGTCGGCGTACCGTCGGGTCGCAGTCAGCGTCGGGACCCCGGCCCGGCGTAGGCTTGCCGACAGTGTTGTTCCCCACAGACCCGCCAGCCTGAGGAGTCGCCCCGTGACCGCCGGTCGCCCGCCCCGCGTGCTCATCGACGCCACGAGTGTCCCCGCCGACCGTGGCGGCGTCGGTAGATACGTCGACGGCCTGCTCGGCGCGCTCGGTGGCGTCTGCGGGTCCGCCGTGGACCTGGCCGTGGTGAGCCTCCGCACCGACCTCGAGCGCTACACCCGGATGCTGCCCGGGGCCGAGGTCATCCCCGCCCCGGCGGCGGTCGCGCACCGCCCGGCCCGGCTCGCCTGGGAGCAGACCGGCCTGCCGCTGCTGGCCCAGCAGGTCGGCGCCGAGGTGCTGCACTCGCCCTTCTACACCTGCCCGCTGCGGGCCGGCTGCCCGGTGACGGTCACCGTGCACGACGCGACCTTCTTCACCGAGCCGGAGCACTACGACAAGTCCCGCCGGACGTTCTTCCGCAGCGCGATCAAGACCTCGCTGCGCCGCGCCGACCGGGTGATCGTGCCGAGCAAGGCCACCCGGGACGAGTTGATCCGGCTGCTGGACGCCGACCCGACCCGGATCGACGTGGCCTACCACGGGGTCGACCAGGCCGCCTTCCACGCCCCGAGCGAGGAGGAGAAGGCCCGGGTGCGGGCCCGCCTCGGCCTGGGCAGCAGCAGCTACATCGCCTTCCTCGGGGCCAAGGAGCCGCGCAAGAACGTACCCAACCTGATCCGGGGCTGGGCCCGCGCGGTGGCCGACCGGGAGAACCCGCCGGCTCTGGTGATCGCCGGTGGCCAGGGGCACGACGACGACATCGACCGGGCGGTGGCCGAGGTCCCCTCGCACCTGCGGCTGCTCCGCCCGGGCTACCTCCGCTACGCCGACCTGCCGGGCTTCCTCGGCGGCGCGCTGGTCGCCGCCTACCCGTCGTACGGCGAGGGGTTCGGCCTGCCGATCCTGGAGGCGATGGCATGCGCGGCCCCGGTGCTGACCACGCCGCGGCTCTCATTGCCCGAGGTGGGCGGCGACGCCGTGGCGTACACCAGCGAGGACCCGGACCAGATCGCCACCGACCTGGCCGCCCTGCTGGACGACGAGCAGCGCCGGCTCGCCCTGGCCAAGGCCGGTTTCGACCGGGCCAAGGAGTTCACCTGGGAGTCCAGCGCGGAGGTGCACATCGCCGCCTGGAGCCGGGCGCGCGCCTGAACGTCCGCTGCGGGTCGGCGCGACCATCCGTGACCGCTCGCCCGCTTCGGGCATGATGTGCTGATGTTCTACGCCGTCATCCCGGCGGGAGGCAGTGGCACAAGGTTGTGGCCGCTGTCCCGTGCGGGCCATCCCAAGTTCCTCCACCCGCTGACCGGCACCCCGGCCTCGCTGCTGCAGGCAACGGTGGACCGGCTGGCACCGCTGACCACACCGGAGCGCACGCTGGTGGTCACCGGGGCCGCGCACGTCGCGGCGGTGGCCCGGCAACTGGCTGGCCTGCCGGAGGAGAACATCCTGGTCGAGCCCTCGCCCCGGGACTCCTGCGCGGCGATCGCCCTGGCGGCGGCGGTGATCGCGCAGCGCGACCCGGCGGCGGTGATGGGATCGTTCGCCGCCGACCACCTGATCGGCGACCCGGCGCGCTGGGCCGAGGTGGTCCGGCAGGCGATCGTCGGCGCCGAGCAGGGGCTGCTGATGACGGTGGGCATCACCCCGACCCGGCCGGAGACCGGCTACGGCTACCTGGAGACCGGCGACCCGGTGGGCGGCGGCCCGCTGCGCCCGGTGGCCGAGTTCAAGGAGAAGCCGGCCGCCGAGGTGGCCGAGGTCTACGTCCGTTCCGGCCGGCACCTCTGGAACGCCAGCATGTTCGTCTGGCGGGTGGATGTCTTCCTCGCCGAGCTGGCCCGGCAGCAGCCGGCCCTGCACGCCGCGATCACCGCCATCGCCGCGGCATGGGGCACCCCCGAGCAGGACGACGTCCTGGGCACCGTCTGGCCGACCCTGCCGAAGATCTCCGTCGACTACGCGGTGATGGAGGGCGCGGCGACCGCGGGCCGGGTGGCGACCGTGCCCGGCGACTTCGGCTGGAACGACGTCGGCGACTTCCACACCCTCGGCGAGGTGCTCCCCGCCGACGCCCACGGCAACGTGGTGCTCGGCGGCGACGGCAAGCCCGGCGTGCTGCTGCACGACACCACCGGCACCGTGGTGGTGACGCAGTCCGGCCGCCTCGTCGCCACCGTCGGGGTGCACGACCTGATCGTCGTGGACACCCCGGACGCGCTGCTGGTCTGCCCCCGCGACCGCGCCCAGGACGTCAAGAAGGTCGTCGACGAGCTCAAGGACCGCGGCGAGGAAGGCCTGGTCTGACCCGTCACGTCGATCATGAGGTTGGCGGCACCTGTGGAGATCCACATCGCCGTCAACCTCATGATCAGGATGGACCGGGGGTGGCGGCGGTGGGGTGGCGGCGGGTCAGGGTGGCCAGGGCCGGTGGGATGAGGTGGGCGGTGCCGTCGGCCAGCGGGTCGGGGAGGCGGTCCGGCGGGAACCAGCCCAGCGCCTCGGACTCGTCGCTGACCCGCTCGATCGCCCCGGCCGGGGCGAGCACCACGAACCGGACGTCGTAGTGCAGCGAGCCGCCGTGGCAGGAGACCGGGTGGATGTCCACGTCGATCGGCGCCGGGTCGACCACCAGCCCGGCGATGCCGGACTCCTCGGTCGCCTCGCGCAGCGCGGCGGCGGCCAGGGTCGGGTCGCCGGGCTCGCAGTGGCCGCCGAGCTGCACCCACTTGCGGAACTTGCCGTGCAGGCAGAGCAGCACCCGCTCCCCGGTGGTGTCGAGCACCAGGGCGCTCGCGGTGACGTGCCCGGGCCGGTGCGCCCGGCTCAGCGCCACCGGGCCGGCGGCCAGCAGCTCCAGGGTCCGGTCCCGGTTCGCGGCGGCGGCCGGGCTGGTCGCCGTCCAACGGCTCAGCACCGCGGTGGCGTCGGCGTGCAGGTCGGCGTACGTCCCCAGGTCGGTGTGCACCCCGACACTCTACGAGCGGCCGCTCCGTACCCTGGCCGGGTGACCCTGCGACTCGTGGAGTTCGTCGTGGCCGGCAACGAGGCCAGCGACCTGTTGCCGGTCCGTTCCGCGGCGCTGCTGCGGGCCCACAACGCCCGGCGTGGCTTCTGGACCGTGCTGGACGAGGGGCCGGTGGAACGCTGCCTGGCGCTGCTGCTGGAGCGGGCCGACGGCGGGTGGGTCGCGCACCACGTGGCCGCCGACGCCGGCCCGGAGAACGGCCGCACCGAGGACGGCGAGGCGCTCGCCCACCACGACGGCTGGGTGTACGTCTTCGGCTCGCACTTCGGCTCGAAGGCCGGCCCGCTGCGGCCCCGCCGCGCGTTCGTGGCCCGGTTCCGGGAGGAGGACGCCGCCGCCGGCACGTTGCCGGTGCAGGTGGTGCGCAACCGGTTCCGGCTGCACCGGGCGATCAACGACGCGCTCGCGGCCGCGCCGCTCAGCACGCTGCCGACCGGGGACCGGGTGCGGGACCGGTTCATCGTGGAGACGCTGGCCCGCGGCACCGCCCGGGCCAAGAGCTGGGTGACCCGGCTCGCCGCGGACGACCTGCCGGTCAACGTCGAGGCGGCCGCGTTCACCCCGGCCGGCACGGTGCTGCTCGGGCTGCGCTTCCCGATGACCGCCGAGGGTGAGCCGATCCTGGTCGAGTTGGCCGGGGTGGCCGACATGTTCGGCAGCGACCGGGGCTGGCCCCGGGCGGTGGGCGCGTACGCGCTGACCGGGGTGACCCCACCGGGCACGCTGACCGGCTTCCGCGCGATCGCCGCCATCCCCGACGGCGGGTACGCCGCGGTGATCGGCTCGATCGACGCGCTGGGCAAGGGTTCGGTGCTGCTGGACGACCATCCGCACGGCGGCGAGGTGACCTCGCGGCACGTCGCCTTCCGGTGGGAGCCCACGCCGGACGCCCGGGTGGCGGGGAAGCTGGTGGCCGAGCTGGCGCCCTTCCACCAGGTGGAGGGGCTGGCCGAGCTGGACGGGAGCTGTTATTACGTGACCGACGAGGACCACCGGGTGGCGCTCTGGATCGGCTGAGCCGGCCGGTCCCGGGGGGCGACCGGTGACACCCCTGCGGAGGAAGCCGCAGACCCTCGTGGTGCCGCCCGGTCGCCCGTGCCCCGATCTCCCGGTAGCCCCGGACCGGTGGGGTCACCTCCGGCTCCGACGGGCACCGGTAGTCTGCCGAATCCGCCCGGGCGCCGTCGAGGTTTTTCAGCCCACGCTTAAAAGTGGAGATTAGTGCCAACGGGTACAGTGCCAGGTGGAGGCGGGCAATCCCTCTGCCTGCCCCCGGGAGAGCGCTCCATGCTGAAGGTCATCTTCTCGAGCGAGGACATCCTGCGGACCAGGGTGGCCCCCGCCGCGGACCCGGTCTGGGAACTGGTCCTCAGCCTGCACCTGCTTCAAGGCCGCGGGCGGGAGCCGCTGCTGCTCGAATGGCGGCGGGCGGTGGCCGGCGCACTCCGTACGGAGAGCGACGCCGAGCGGTTCCGGCTCCTGTTCGCCCTCAACCCGCCCCGCGGCTACTTCCCCGACTTCCTCACCCCGTACGCCTCGCGGGACGGGTTCGAGGCGGGGCTGGCGGCGGTCCGCGGCACCCCGGTCGGCATGCTGCGCCGCGACCTCACTCTGCTGGCCGAGGAGAACAGCCTGCCCTCCCCGGCCGACGCGCTGGCCCGTGGCGAGCCCGAGGTGCTGCGCCACCTCACCGACTCGATGGCGCGCTACCAGTCGCTCGCGGTGGCCCCGTACTGGTCGCGGATCCAGGCCTCGGTCGAGGCCGACCGGGCACGGCGGGCCCGGGCCATGCTCGACGGCGGGCCCGAGGGGCTGCTCGCCAGCCTGCGGCCCAGCATGCGGTGGGCGGACGGCGTCCTCGAGGTGCTCGACTACCCGGACACCCGCGAGCTGCGCCTCGACGGCCGTGGCCTGTTGCTGGTCCCGTCCTTCTTCTGCGCCCGGACCCCGGTAGCGCTCCTCGATCCGGAGCTGCCCCCGGTGCTGGTCTACCCGGTCGACCGGCTCGGCGGACTCGCGACCTCCCGCGATGCGGACGACGGCGACCGGGAGGCGCTTGCCGCCCTGATCGGCCGGACCCGGGCCGCCGTGCTGGCTGCCGCCGACAACGGCTGCACCACCGGCGAAATGGCCCGCCGGCTCGGCATCTCCGCCGCCGCGGCCAGCCAGCACGCCAGCGTGCTGCGCAACGCCGGCCTCCTGGTCAGCCACCGCGACCGCAACACCGTCCTGCACACCCTGACGCCTCTCGGCCGCGCCGTCCTCGACGCCTGACCCGCCCCGCCCACCGCCGAGGCCGCTATTTCGCCGACCTGGCGGCCTCGGACCGGCCCGGACGCCGCCACCTCGGCGATCTGTCGATGCGGCTCCCCGGCGAGGCGGCCGAAGTGTGTCAGCCCGGTGCCGTCGGAGGTGTCTGGTCAACTCGTCCTGCGGCAGGTCGGGCCGTCGACCGTCCCGGACCGCGCGACGTGCCGCAACCCGGGCGATCCGGGCTGGCGGGACCGGGCCCGGTGGGCCCGCGGGCGGGTCAGATGGCCAGCGCGGCGCTGGCGGTACTGCCGGTCGGGGTCGGGAGGAGCGCCGAGGGGACGCCTTCGGCGGCCAGCGCGGTACGCAGGCGTTGCACGTCGGCGCCGAAGCGCACCAGGTCCGCCGGGTCCACCGGGGTCGGCGGCGCGCCCAGCACCAGGCCGGTGGCGTGCTCGGGCCAGCCCGGCACGCCGGCGACCAGGCCGGCGCGTACCTCCTCGTCGGTGACGTGGGTGAAGACCGTGCCGGGCGCGACCACCTCGGCGACCGCGGCGATCGCGCGGTCGACGGCGGCCGGGTCGGCCGGGTCCGGGCCGGGGCCGTCGGCCAGGGTGGCCGCCTCCCGGAGCCCGGCGGCCTTCGCCTCGGCGGTGCCGAGCGAGAAGAGGTCCAGCGTGGCGTCCCGGACCAGGACCCGGGCGCCCTCGCCGTCCTCCGTGCCGGCCACGCCCGGGTAGCCCCGGACGACGGCCACCGGCACCTGGTCGCACTTGCCCTTGATCAGCTCACCGGCGCCGGCCAGCTCGTCCACCACGGCGAGCTGGGTGAGGTGCAGCTCGTTGCCGTACGGGTCGATCTCGCCGCGGTGGTCGCGGATCGCCGGCATCCCGGCGACCCCGAGGGCCACGTCGGTGAGGCCGTTGCGCCACGGCCGGCCCATGGTGTCGCTGATGATCACCGCGACGTCCAGGTGGTACTGCTCGCGCAGCGCGGCCCGCAAGGCCCGGGCCGACGCGTCCGGGTCTCTCGGCAGCAGCACCAGGCGGGTCTTGTCCACGTTCGACGCGTCGATCCCGGCGGAGGCCATCACGAAGCCGTGATGGGTCTGCACGATCCGGGTGGCACCCCGGGTGGCCACCACCCGGGCCGTCTCCCCGGCGAGCACCTCGTCCTTCGCGGCGAGCCGCTCGGGGCCGTCGGCGGGCACGTCGACCAGGCGGCCCTCCGCCTTGGACACGATCTTGCTGGTCACCACCAGCACGTCGCCGTCGCGCAGCCACGGCGCGGCGCTGGCGATCACCGCCGCCAGGTCGTCGCCCTCGGTCACGTCGCCGATGCCCGGCACCGGCAGGATCTCCAGTCTCACACCAGCTCCAACGCGGCCCGGACCATCGTCGCCGTGGCCGCCTCGTCGGTCATCCTTAGCGGCGCCGAGCGTACGGTCACGTCCGGCACCACCGTCCCCTCGTCCTCGGGCGCGACCAGCCAGCCGTCGAGCAGCCCGCCCGCCGACCGGCCACCGTAGAGGCCGCCCACCCCGGCCGCGCTGCACTCCACGCCGAGCACCGCCAGGCAGCGGTCGGCCATGCCGCGTACCGGCGCGCCACCGATGATGGGGGACACCCCGACCACCGGGGCCGGCCCGTCGGCCACCGCGTCGCGCAGCCCCGGCACGGCCAGGATCGGGGCGATGCTCACCACCGGGTTGCTCGGCGCGATCAGCACCACGTCGGCCGCGCCGATCGCCTCCAGCACGCCGGGCGCCGGCTTCGCCGTCTCCGCGCCGACGAAGACGAACCGGTGGGTCGGGACCTGCGCCCGGTGCCGCACCCACCACTCCTGGAAGTGGATCGCCCGCTGGCCACCGTCGAGGTCCACCACGGCGTGCGTCTCCAGCCGGTCGTCGGTCGCCGGCAGCAGGCGTACGCCGGGCTGCCAGCGGGTGGCGAGCGCCTCGGTCACCTGGGACAGCGGGTAGCCGGCGTTGAGCATCGTCGTCCGGACCAGGTGCGTGGCGATGTCCTTGTCGCCCAGCCCGAACCAGCTCGGCTCGGCGCCGTACGCGGCCAGCTCGGACTTGACCGTCCAGGTCTCGCCCACCCGGCCCCAGCCCCGCTCCGGGTCGGCGCCCCCGCCCAGCGTGTACATCACGCTGTCCAGGTCGGGGCAGACCTTGAGCCCGTGCAGCAGCAGATCGTCACCGACGTTGACCACGGCGGTCACCTCGGCCCCCACCTCCCGGGCGTACGCCCGGACGCCGAGCAGGAACCGGGCGCCCCCGATCCCGCCGGTCAGAACCACGATGCGCATGGCGTCCATCCTTCCGCACGCGCGGCCGTCGATCGGGTGGTGCCCGGTGCGACTAGGCTCACGTCTGGCAACTGTCCGTTTTCGTCCCCAGGGGGAGTTCGTGACCAGCCCCGCCGAGCCCGCGTCCGGCGACGCGACGCAGGCCAGCCAGGTGACCAAGCCACTGCGCGAACTGGCCGCGCTCGTCCTGCTCGGCGCGAACGCCGTGCTGCTCTTCGTCGGCCTGCTCCGGCTGCTGGTGCCGATGGACGACTACAGCACCTTCAGCAGTCGGGCGGGAAGCACCTTTTTCGCCTTCGTCGGCGTCGAGTCGGCGGTGCTGCCGGTGCTGGCCGTGCTGCTCGCCACCCACGTACGCCCGGCGCTGCCCAAGGCGAAGCTGATCACCCAGGCCGCCCTCGGCGAGTACGCGTTCGCCGCCCTGTTCGGCGCGCTCACCCTGCTGATCTGGCTGGTCGGCCGGCTCGCCGCCGCCGAGGTGCTGGACGCCTTCTTCGGCCTGCTCACCCGGGTGGCCTGGCTGGCCATCTTCGGGATCGCGGCGTTCGTGGTGTTCCACATCTGGCGCCGCCTCTACTTCGTCCCCAAGCCCAAGCCGCAGCCCGGCGTGTACGGGCAGCCGCAGCCGGGCTGGCCGCAGCAGCCGGGTGGCCACCCCGGCCAGCCGGGCGGCTACCCGGCCCCCGGCCCGGGCGGATACGTCCCCGGCGGCCAGCCGAACCAGCCGGGCGGCTACCCGGTGCCCGGCCAGTACGGTTCGCCGCAGTCGGCCCCGCCGTTCAACGCCGGCCCGCCGCACGCCCCGCAGTCCGCGCCGCCGTTCGGCGCCCCGCACCCGGCTCCGCCGTTCGGCCAGCCGCCGTCGGCGGACCCGACCCAGGCCATCCCGCGCCAGCCGGCCGAGTTCGGCCAGCCCGCCCCGCAGGACAGTGACCGCACCCAGCGCTTCGACCGGGACGACCCGAACCACCCGTACTGACCCGTCCGCGACCGGCGCCCGTCGCCGCGCCGCCGGCCGAGGCGACACGTTCACGGAAAGAGTGGCTTCCCGACGCCCGGGGGGCCACTCTTTCGGTGACAGACGCCCCGCCAGGTCGGGTGGGGGCCGCCAGGTGGGCTCGGGTGACGGGGGCGGGCAAAGGCGGGGCTGCCAGCGCCTAGGCTGGACGGATGGTTGATCGCACCGAGCCCGCGCCGACGGAGGCGAGTGTCCGGCGGGCGCTGCGCCGGGCCGAGACCGGCCGGGCGCTGGACGTCGACGAGGCGAGCGCGTTGCTGGCCGCGCGCGGCGACGCGCTGGAGGAGCTGCTCCGGATCGCCGGTGAGGTGCGCGACGCGGGGCTGCGCGAGGCGGGCCGCCCGGGCGTGGTCACCTTCTCCAAGAAGGTCTTCATCCCGCTGACGCGGCTCTGCCGGGACCGCTGCCACTACTGCACCTTCGCCACCGTGCCGCACCGGCTGCCCGCCGCCTACCTGGAGCGGGACGAGGTCCTCGCGATCGCCCGGGCGGGTGCCGCGCAGGGCTGCAAGGAGGCGCTGTTCACCCTCGGCGACCGGCCGGAGGAGCGCTGGCCGGCGGCCCGGCGGTGGCTGGACGAGCGGGGCTACGACTCCACCCTCGACTACCTGCGTGCCTGCGCGGTGGCGGTGCTGGAGGAGACCGGCCTGCTGCCCCACCTCAACCCGGGCGTGCTGTCCTGGTCGGAGCTGCAACGGCTCAAGCCGGTGGCGCCGAGCATGGGCATGATGCTGGAGACCACCGCGACCCGGCTCTGGTCCGAGCCGGGCGGGCCGCACTTCGGCTCGCCGGACAAGGAGCCGGCCGTCCGGCTGCGGGTGCTCGACGACGCCGGCCGGGTCGGCGTGCCCTTCACCACCGGCATCCTGATCGGCATCGGGGAGACCCCGGCCGAGCGGGTGGACGCGCTCTTCGCGATCCGCCGGCGGATGCGGGAGTACGGCCACCTCCAGGAGGTGATCGTGCAGAACTTCCGCGCCAAGCCGGACACCGCGATGCGCGGGATGCCCGACGCGGAGTTGCACGACCTGGCCGCCACGGTCGCGGTGGCCCGGATCCTGCTCGGCCCGAAGGCCCGCGTTCAGGCCCCGCCGAACCTCATCGAGGGGGAGTACGACCTGCTGCTGCGCGCCGGCATCGACGACTGGGGCGGCGTCTCGCCGGTCACCCCGGACCACGTCAACCCGGAGCGCCCCTGGCCGCAGCTCGACGAGCTGGCCCGGCGTACCGCGCGGGCCGGCTTCACCCTGCGCGAGCGGTTGACCATCTACCCCGAGTACGTCCGGGCGGGCGATCCGTGGCTGGACCCGCGCCTGCTGCCGCACGTCACCGCCCTCGCCGATCCGGAGACCGGGCTCGCCGTCGAGACGGCCCGCCCGGTGGGCCGGCCCTGGCAGGAGCCGGAGGAGGTGTTCGGGGGGCGGACCGACCTGCACGTCACCATCGACACCACCGGCCGGACCGGAGATCGGCGCGGCGACTTCGACAGCGTCTACGGCGACTGGGCCGAGGTCGCCGGCAAGGTGGCTCCCGAGGCGCTCGCCCGTCGCGCGGACGTACCCGGAAACGGTGGCGTGGACGCCGAGCTGCGCGCGGGCCTGCGGCTGGTCGCCGACGATCCGGCGGCGCTGCTCGCGCCGGCGCACGAGGCGAAGGCGCTGGCGCTGTTCGGGGCCGACGGGCCGGCGCTGGACGAGCTGTGCCGGATCGCCGACGACGTCCGCCGGGACGCGGTCGGTGACGACGTCACCTACGTGGTCAACCGCAACATCAACTTCAGCAACGTCTGCTACGTCGGCTGCCGGTTCTGCGCGTTCGCTCAGCGGGAGACGGACGCGGACGCGTTCCGGCTCTCCCTGGACCAGATCGCCGACCGGGCCGAGGAGGCGTGGGCGGCCGGCGCCAGCGAGGTGTGCCTGCAGGGCGGCATCGACCCGAAGCTGCCGGTCACCGGGTACGCCGACATCGTCCGGGCGATCAAGGCCCGGGTGCCGGGCATGCACGTGCACGCGTTCTCCCCGATGGAGATCGTCACCGCGGCGGCGAAGGCGGGCGTGCCGGTGAAGGAGTGGCTGCTCCAGCTTCGCGAGGCCGGGCTGGACACCATCCCGGGCACCGCCGCCGAGATCCTCGACGACGAGGTGCGCTGGGTGCTCACCAAGGGCAAGCTGCCGGCCGCCGCCTGGGTGGAGGTGGTCAGCACGGCCCACGAGCTGGGCATCCGGTCCAGCTCCACGATGATGTACGGCCACGTGGACCATCCCGGCCAGTGGCTCGCCCACTTCCGCGTGCTGGCCGGGGTGCAGGACCGCACCGGCGGCTTCACCGAGTTCGTGGCGCTGCCGTTCGTGCACACCAACGCGCCGATCTACCTGGCCGGGATCGCCCGCCCCGGGCCGACCTGGCGGGAGAACCGGGCGGTGCACGCGATGGCCCGGCTGCTGCTGCACGGCCGGATCGCCAACATCCAGTGCTCCTGGGTGAAGCTCGGCGACGAGGGCACCGTGGCGATGCTCCGGGGCGGCTGCAACGACCTGGGCGGCACCCTGATGGAGGAGACCATCTCCCGGATGGCCGGGTCGGGCAACGGTTCGGCCCGGACCGAGGAGCAGCTCAGGGCGATCGCGGCGGCGGCCGGCCGGCCGGCCCGCAGGCGGACGACCGCGTACGGTCACGTTCGCGCCTGACGTCGAACCTTTCCCCGCCGCCGGCCGTACCAGTGGATGCCGGCGGCGGTTGCGGCGAGGGCCGCCGCCGGTGACCCCCTCGGGGCACCCGGCGGCGTCCGGGTCTCCGGCCCACCGCGGGCGCTGCGGCGCCGGCCCGGAAAGGTTGCCCATGACCAGTGACCAGCGGAAGCGGCCCTGGCCGCGACTGACCCGCCGGCAGACGTTGACCGCCGCCGCGAGCGCCACCCTGGGCGCCGCCGCCCTCACCGTGCCGGGCCTGTCGGCCGCACAGAACACGCCCGTCAGGGGCCGGCGGGACGAGCCGATCGTGGTCCACCTCCGCGACGCGGCCTCCGGCGCGATGGACGTCTTCGTCGGCACGACCCGGATCCAGGTACGCGACCGGGCCCTGGCGGACCGGCTGGTGCGCGCCGCCGGTCGGCGCTGAGCCGCCCGCGTCGCCCCGGGCGGCGCGATTCTTCCCCTCGACCTCTTCTTTCCCGACGAAGGTGTGGTCCGCCATGTCCTCTCACCGTGAAGCCCCGGAGATAGCCAAGGATCCCGTGGCCGACAGTTCCGACCTGTACGCGTTCGTCAGTCCCGATCACCCGGACACGGTCACGTTGATCGCCAACTACGTACCGGTGCAGCTTCCGTCCGGCGGCCCGAACTTCTTCGAGTTCGGCGACGACGTCCGGTACGAGATTCACATCGACAACGACGGCGACGGCTATCCGGATGTCACCTATCGTTTCGAATTCACCACCGAGATCACGAATCCGAACAGTTTTCTCTACAACACCGGGCCGATCGAGTCGCTGGACAGCAAGAACTGGAACCGGCGCCAGTTCTACCGGTTGACCCGGGTCGCGGACGGACGGGAGCGGGTGCTCGCGCACAAACTGCCCTGCCCGCCGTGCAACGTGGGTCCGCTCTCCACGCCGAAATACCACGACCTCGTCCGGCAGGCCACGTACCGGCTGTCGACGGGGGAGCGGGTCTTCGCCGGGCAGCGGGCGGACGGCTTCTTCGTCGACCTGGGCGCCATCTTCGACCTCGGCACGCTCCGGCCGTTCCAGCAGTTGCACGTCGCCGGCAAGAAGCTCTTCAAGACCGAGGGGCAGCCGGTCAACGCGTTGGACCGGACCAATGTGCACAGCATCGCCGTGCAGGTGCCGCTGAGCACGGTGCGCCGCAGGGCCGGCAGGTACGGCTACGCCGACCGGGCCGCGACGATCGGGGTGTGGACCACGGCGTCCCGCCAGCAGGTCCGGGTGCTCGGCGACCGGGTGGCCGCGGACACCGCCGCCGGCCCGTTCACCCAGGTGTCCCGGCTGGGAAATCCGCTGTTCAACGAGGTCGTCGTGCCGATGTCCAGAAAGGACCTGTGGAACACCCTGCCGCCCAGCGAGGACAAGCGGTTCGCGCAGTTCGTCGAGCACCCCGAGCTGGCGACCCTGCTGCCCGCGCTCTATCCGGGCGTCTTCCCCAACCTGGACGCGCTGAACAAGTCGAAGAAGCCCCGTGCGGATCTCGTGGCGATCCTGCTCACCGGCATCCCGGCCGGGCTGATCGACGGGTTCGCCAACACCACCGGCGACGTACAGGCCGACATGCTGCGGCTGAACACCGCCATCCGCCCGAACCGCAAGCCCGACCGGTTCGGCGTGCTCGGCGGCGATCTGGCCGGCTTCCCCAACGGCCGGCGGGTCGGCGACGACGTGGTCACCATCGCGCTGCGGGCGATCGCCGGCCTCACCGTGCCGCTGGTGGACAAGACCTTCAAGCCGGACGCCGCGGCCGCCGCGGTCACCCCCGGGCTCACCGCGGCCGACGTGACCGCGCCGTTCCTCGGTGACTTCCCGTTCCTCGGCACCCCGTACGACGGGTTCGACAACCCGCCGGCGAAGAAGTCGTGAGGGACCGGCCGTGCACCAGCACCAGCACACCCTGGGGCCGTCGGAGAGCGGCAGCGTCGTGCTCGACCTGGGCGGCGACTCGGGCGCACTGATCATCTACACCGGCCGCGAGCTGTACGGCCGGGAGATCGAGATCAGCCGGGTCGACGGCGACGGGTCGCGCACCCACTCGGCCGTACGCGAGCGGCACGTCCAGGACGGGGTCCTCCACAGTGCCGTGTATCCGGATCTGGCGGCGGGCCTCTATACCGTCTTCTGGGACGATCACACATCGGCCGGGGCGATCGCCGTCACCGGTGGCGCGGTCGCCGAGTTCGTCTGGCCGACCAGCTCACCATCGGGAGCGAGCTGACCCTACGCACGCTGCCGCCGTGGGGGGGGGGGGGGGGGGGGGGGGGGGGGGGGGGGGGGGGGGGGGGGGGGGGGGGGGGGGGGGGGGGGGGGGGGGGGGGGGGGGGGGGCGAACACGAGACGGTGGGGGGGGGGGGGGGGGGGGAAGGAGGGGGGCG